>JACIXS010000001.1 GCA_014360335.1 bacterium
TAAGATAAGTGATGAACCTATTAATCTACTTAAAGAAAATGTGATAGAGGTAGATTTCCTCACAGAACCAAAAGAGGAGACTGTATTAGGAATCATAGAAAAATACAATGCTATAGTGGTTGGTAATGATAAGGTCACCAGAAGAATCTTAGAAAAGGCAAAGAACCTAAAGATTGTATGCAAACATGGAGTAGGGGTAGATAATATTGACCTAGAAAGTGCTAGAGAGTTTGGTATAAGGGTTACAAATGTTCCTTCTACGAATTCCGATGCGGTTGCCGATCTGGCTTTTGGACTTATAATAGATCTAGCTAGAAAGATATCTATAACATCCCAGAGGGTTAAAAGTGGTAACTGGGAGCCTCTGGTTGGAGTAGATGTTCATCATAAGACTCTAGGGATAATAGGTCTTGGTGCCATAGGTAAGAGGGTTGCTAAGAGGGCTAGTGGCTTTGATATGACTGTATTAGCCTACGACCCTTATTTAGAATCTCTTCCAGAAGAGTTATTGTTTGTCAAACTAGTTTCTCTAGAAGAGGTCTTAAAAAGTGCGGACTTTTTAACTATCCATACTCCTCTCACAGATAAGACCAAAGGGCTGATAGGAGAAAAAGAGATTGCAATGATGAAAAAGGGTAGCTTCATTATAAATACAGCTAGAGAGGGGATAGTAGATGAATCTGCACTATATAAATATCTAAAAGAAGGCCATCTTGGTGGTGCAGGATTGGATGTTATAGATAAGAATTCCCCTGTAAAAGAACTTTTACTTTCCTTAGAGAACGTTATAATACTTCCACATATGGGTATGTATTCAAAAGAAACTGTAAACTTAGTAAGTATGGTGTGTGCTAAGAATATTGTAAAAATGTCTCGAGGAGAAATGCCAGATAACATTGTCGTTTAGGTGATAGAGATGGTAGAGATATGTTGGAGTAATAGAGAAAAGGGAATAAAAGAGAAGGAATTAATAGAGATCATAGCAGCAGTTATCGAAGAGTATAGACCCCTCAAGAAGATTCTTCTATTACCTCCAGATATAACGAGAAGGTATTCACTTGCAGGTAGTATAACATCAATACTTTATGAACTGCTCAGGAATACCTGTGAGATAGATATTATGCCTGCTCTTGGAACACATATGCCAATGACAAAAGAAGAAAGGCTATTAATGTTTAGTTCTATCATTCCTGAAGAGCGATTTATAGTCCACAACTGGAGGGAAGATGTAGTAAACATAGGAGAAGTTCCAAGGAATTTTGTTAAAAGTGTCTCAGATGGGATATTTGACGAACCAATAGAAGTGGATATAAATAAGAGGCTTTTAGATAGGAGTTATGACCTTATCATATCTATAGGTCAGGTTGTTCCCCATGAGGTTAGTGGTATGGCTAACTATACAAAGAATATCTTAGTGGGCTGTGGAGGAAAGAAAACGATAGACAAGACCCATATTTTAGGTGCCTTTTATGGGATGGAAAAGATTCTTGGTAGAATAGATAATCCTGTAAGGAAGGTTTTTGATTATGCGGAGGAGAACCTTTTAAGTGAGATTCCACTTTTATATATTCTTACCGTCACAACACAGATTGGCAATTCTAGTAATCTATGGGGAATCTTTATCGGAAGAGAAAGAAAGGTCTTTGAAGAGGCAGTAAAACTTAGTCTAGAGAAGAATGTAACATTTCTTGATAGGTCTATAGATAAGATTGTGGTCTACCTAGAGGAGCAGGAATTCAAGAGTACCTGGTTAGGTAATAAAGCTATATATAGGACAAAACTGGCTATAAAAGAAGGAGGAGAACTCATTATAATTGCCCCCGGTGTGAGACAGTTCGGAGAGGATAGAGGAAATGATGCTATCATAAGAAAATATGGCTATGTAGGAAGGGAAAAGATTATAGAACTATTTAAAGAAAATAGAGACCTTCAAGAGAATCAGTCTGTAACTGCTCATCTTATCCATGGCTCGTCCGATGGAAGATTTACAATTACATACGCAGTTAGTAAACTTAGTAGAGAGGAGATAGAAAATGTAAACTACAAGTATATGTCGTTAGAAGAGGCTTATAAAAGGTACAAGCCAGAAAAACTTGAAGAAGGTTTTCATACAACAGAGGATGGTAAAGAGTTTTATTTCATAAAGAACCCTGCCTTGGGATTATGGATATCCAAGGAAAACTTTGAATGAGGAGGTGTTTTTTATGAGGATTGAAGGGAAAAGGATAGTTATACTTACCGCCCACGAGTTTGAAGACATAGAGGTGCTTTATCCCATTCTAAGGCTAAGCGAAGAAGGAGCGAAGATAACTGTTGCTACATTACCACCAGAATCTCCAGGACACTTTAGCACCCGTCCATACTGGAGAGAAAAACCAATAACAGGAAGATTTGGCACTACTGTTCCTTTGGTTGTTTTGGGTGAAGGGAGAAGATGGATTAGATGCTCTACAGACGAGCTAAAGGCAGATGACTTTGATGCGGTTCTGATTCCCGGAGGTTTTGCTCCAGACTATCTTAGATGTAATAGAAGGGTACTTTCTTTTGTCGCAGAGATGTATAGGAAGGGTAAAGTAGTATCT
>JACIXS010000010.1 GCA_014360335.1 bacterium
TATGGCTATAGCAGCAGAACTCGCTAAAGCGGTAAGAAACTCTACTTCGCTCTTGGTAAAGGTATGTAGCTTTTCTGTGTATACCCTCATAACTCCTATTATTCTGTCTTTAAGTTGTAGTGGAACACAGAGAACGGACTTTATTCCTTCTTTTTTAGCCTCTTCTGGATATTGAAATCTTGGATCGGTTGTAGCATCCTTAATCTTAACGATGTTACCTTTAAGAACTTCTGAATCAAGAGGACTCTTATCTATCTCTACCGGACCTTTCTTTAGGTAATCTTCACTCAATCCGTAGGCTGAGACTATTCTCAACGTCTTCTTATCCTCATCTATGAGTCTTATAGAGCAAGCCTTAACGCCCATAGTCTTAGCGGTGTTTTCTGTTATTAATTTTAGAACCTCCTTTAGGTCTAGTGTAGATGTGATAGTCCTAGTTACCTGATATAATGTGTTGTAATACTGCACCTTACCCTTTCTCATCTCCTCACCCCCTCTCTAGGGAATTTTCAAATAATATATCACAGACTTTGTATCAAGTCTATATATATCGTCCCTTGGTTCTTTCTCTCCTCCTTTAATTGTACTAGATAAATTTGGAGTAGCTCTAGAGGGTATTCTAATCTAGTATTTCTGTCTCCAGTAAATACCTCTAAGCTAGAAAGGTCTAACTCTATATATCGCCATCCTTCCCAATCTATCCCCTTAGTGGCAGATGTAAAATTCCCAACCCATAACCTTCCACTACTATCTCTAAAGAGACCTCTCAACCAATGTCCACTATCATCGCCATATACATAAAGACTTACTTTTTTACTATCTTTAGGTATTGGGATATTGAGGTTTATGTATATAAAACTAGGGCCAATTTTACTTAAGGAATAATCTAATCTTAGAGCTTTCTTTCCACTTACACTTTGAGAATCTGAGATAGATACCTTTGTTAGGTTTAGGTCAAATCCACTCCCAGAGATAGAGAGTAAGAAGCTATTCTCGAAATCTTCTAATACTTTGGAGACCTTTTGTGAAGGGATAATAATAACTTCAGATTCTGCCATTAGCCCATTAAGGGTGGCGGTTATCTTTCCACTACTACTAGTCTGGGCATAAAATATACCATCTTTTGAGATTGAACCAGTCAATCCTTCTAGCTTCCATATAACCTTTTCTTGGTCTATAGGGAATATGTTTCCGTATATATCTTGTAAGAGTAAAGTAAAGTTGTAAGTTTCTCCCTCCTTTATAATTAACCTTTTTGGATGTAAGGAGAGTATCCTAGGTTCTCCTTTTGACATTATGGTTTTTACAATGATAGCATTGGGTATAGGCCTTTCACGTCCATCTGATGGATTGTTCATCGTTTTTTCATTAATTACTATTTGACTGGAGCCTCCTCCATCTAATGTTAAGGCATCTCTCATCCCAATGCTTTTTAAATAGTTAGCTAGCTCTACATATGTCATCCCTTCACTTTTTGGATTTCTACCATCAACCACTATAAGGTAGACCTTGCCACTATTATCTATAGCTATCGCTGTAAGTGGATTCTTTTTGTCCGTTACCTCTTTTGGTAAGGGTAATTCTCCTGTAGCATTAAAGACTATATTGCCATCTTTTAATAGTATAGCTCCCCCACCTATCGCTTGAGATATATCAATAGATGGGGTTAATCTTGTTGCTATCTTTATCTCTTCTCCTTGTTTTAGATAGGGAAGATAAGAGAGCGCTCTTCCACCTAGAGATAGAATACCACCAGATTTAGGGATCGGAGAACTAGTAACCCCATAGTATATATTCCCTATTTTAGCGGTGATCACCCCAGAGCTGGGTAAAACTTGAGAGAAGTCTAATAATTCTATGTCTATCCCTGCTAGAGCATTGGTAGATATTGAGGTGTTCTTACCGAACCTAGTTGTAAATAGTACTGCCTCGTTTGCTCCTCTTGGCATATTCAGATTATTTATAGGTATAATCCCATACTGTGTTTCTATACTGATACTAAGGTCAAACATAGAGATGATCGGCTGTCCGTTTTTTGTTATAGCAAATATACCCCTTGATATTGGTGGTTTAATAAGTTCTCCATTACTTACCATAAGATTTATTATCATTCCCGTTGTTGGATCAAAGAAGTCTCCATTTATCGCTAATGTAGCTTTATTTTTCCTAGCTATAGAGCTTAATGTCTCTCTCTGCATAAGAGAATCGTTAGCCAAAACAGTTTCCAACTGTATAAATGGGCTTGTCAGGTCTAACTCTACAGTATGAATAGTTAAAGGTGGGGTATCCGTCCTGGTTAGTGAATAGTTTATCCCAGGAGCTATAAGAATCTGGTCAAATAAGCTCTGAGCATAAAGATTAGGTAATAAGAATAGTGTTAAAAGGGCTGTTACTATTCCTACTCTATGAACTCTCATTATGTATTTAGACTATCCCTATGTCTTTATAGAATAGAGGATAAGCCTCACATAAAGCCCTTACTCTATTCTTTAGAACCTCTTTATCCTCTTCTTTCCTTAGACATTTAGCTATTATATCTCCGATCTCTCTCATCTCTTCTTCTTTCATTCCCCTAGTTGTTACCGCTGGTGTTCCAAGTCTTATACCACTAGTAATTGTAGGTGGTTGAGGATCAAATGGTATAACGTTCTTATTTACGGTAATACCTATCTCCTCTAGTAATTTCTCTGCCTCTTTTCCTGTTAACCCAAAAGGCCTCACATCTACCAACATAAGGTGATTATCTGTCCCTCCTGAGACTAATCTCAAACCATTTGCTAGTAAGGTTTCCGCTAAGACTCTAGCATTTTTTACTATCTGGTTTTGATAGTTTCTAAATTCAGGAGACATTGCCTCTTTTAATGCTACTGCCTTCGCCGCTATGATATGCATAAGCGGACCTCCCTGAGTCCCAGGGAATATTGCTCTGTCTATGTCTTTAGCATAATTAGCCTTACAGAGTATAAGTCCACTTCTTGGGCCTCTTAAGGTTTTGTGAGTAGTGGTTGTTACAAATTCTGCCCAGGGAACAGGACTCGGATGTATCTCTGCAGCTACTAAACCTGCTATATGTGCCATATCAACCATCAGTAGAGCGCCCACCTCTTTAGCTATCTGTGAGAATTTCTCAAAGTCTATGACTCTAGGGTAGGCACTGGCTCCTGCTACTATCAATTTGGGCTTACTCTCCTTAGCTATATCCCTGACCTGGTCATAGTCTATGGTCTCAGTCTCTGGATTTACGCCATAGGAAACAAATTTGAAGTATTTCCCAGATATGTTAACTGGGCTACCATGGGTGAGATGTCCACCATGGGATAAATTCATCCCCAGCACGGTATCACCAGGATTTAAAACCGCAAAGTATACAGCCATATTTGCCTGCGAACCTGAGTGAGGCTGAACGTTAGCGTGTTCAGCCTTGAAGAGAGCCTTAGCTCTATCTATTGCTAGTTGTTCTACTACATCAACCCATTGACAGCCTCCATAGTATCTCCTTTTTGGATAGCCTTCAGCATATTTATTTGTGAGTAAGGAGCCTTGGGCCTCTAATACCGCAAGACTGGTAAAATTCTCACTAGCGATTAACTCTAAGGTTGTCTCCTCTCTTATCCTCTCGCCCTTTATAGCATTGAATATCTCAGGGTCTACTACTTCTAAATACATTTCAATCCCTCCATTTCTCCTATCTTTTCTACTCTTCTCTGATGCCTTCCTCCTAAGAAAGGAGTCTCTAGGAAGATCCTAACCGCCTCCTTAGCAACCTCAACGCCAATGATTCTTGCCCCTAGAGTAAGAATATTGGCATCGTTATGCTCCCTAGAGAGCTTCACAGAGAGTAGCTCATTACCAACGGCCGCCCTTATCCCTTTAACCTTATTAGCTGATATACTCATCCCTATTCCTGTTCCACATATAAGAATTCCTCTATCTACCTCTCCCTTTACTACACTTAAAGCAACCTCTTTAGCTATATCTGGATAATCCACGGATTCTTCTGAGTGGCATCCAAAATCCTTTACCTCTATGTTTAGAGACGCTATGTAAGTTTTCAATTCCTCTTTTAACTTAAAGCCTGCATGGTCACTCCCGATAGCTACCTTCATAATCCCTCCATATTTTTCCTAAGATTTAACTCACTTATTATATCCTCTAAAAGTTTTCTATCTACTGGTCCTTCTCTTATAATCTCTATATTACCGCTAGAAATATTCACCACTGTAGAGGGTCTACCAAAGGTAACTGGACCCCAATCTAGTATTGCATCAATCTTATCTCCTAACATCCTTATTACATCTTCTGCACTCTTAGGTTCTTCGCTTCCTGATATATTTGCACTAGTGGCAACTACTGGAACTTTAGCTAATCTTAAGAGCTTTTGACAGATAGGTAGGGAAGGGAATCTTACACCTAATGTATCCCCCTTTCCTATCCATTCTGGGATATTACTTTTCTTCTTAGCTATTATATTTATCGGTCCAGGGAAAAACTGAAGTAATAATCTTTTGGTAAGAAAGTCTAGTTCAACTATGTCCTCTAGGTTTTCTAGTGTGCCTATATGTAAGCTTAATGGCTTCTCCTCTTTTCTTCCCTTTACCTCGTAGATCTTATATACGCTTTCTTTCATAAATGCATTAGTTCCTAAACCATATACAGTTTCGGTAGGGAATGCTACAAGCTTTCCCTCTCTTAGAAGTTCCGCAAGGACTTCTATTCTATTTTCATCTTTTATAATAAGCATACTATCGCTTTTTCCCCCATATTACTCTAGGTAAACCTGCTAGGTCTTCTCTTATATGTATCTCTTTGATATTGTAACTTGAAAAGATTTCTTTTACCTTATTTACCTGTTCCTTTCCTCCTATCTCGACAGCAAATAATCCACCATCTACTAAATTCTTAGAGATAATCCTAGCTATCTCAGGATAAAAGATTAGACCATCTTCTCCGCCGAGGAGTGCTTCCTTTGGCTCCTGTCTTACCTCTGGGTCTAGGGAATCCCACATAGATGCAGGGAGATAAGGAGGGTTTGCAACTATAAGGTCAAAACTCTCCTCTAATAAAAGACCCTTGATATCTGCTTTTAAAAATCTACACCTTTCTAAAAGTTCTAGTCTCTTAGCGTTTATAGTTGCTACTTCTATGCTCTTGCTAGATATATCTATCCCTAAAAGTTTTTGGCAAGTTCCCTTATAAAGGATAGTTAGTCCTATAACACCGCTCCCACAGAAAAGGTCAAGACCCTTTATAAAGGGACCTTCTTCTAAAACTATCTCTACTATGGTCTCAGTTTCGGGTCTAGGAATTAAGACTCCTTCCTCTATAAAGAAATTGATACCAAAGAATTCCTTCTCTTTCTTAAGGTATGCATACGGAATACCAGAGAGTCTCTTATCAACTAACTCTTTTATCCTTTCTATTTCCTCTTTGGATAATTCTAATTCCTGATGAGCTAAGATATACTCCTTGGGTTTATCTAAACCTAAGGAAAGGATAAGGACAGCTTCAAGTTGACTATTAGGAAACTTATCTTTGAATAATTTGAAGACCTCTCTATAGACATTCCCTAGTGTCATTTAGCAAGTGAAAGATTCTTTAGTTGTTCTACTTGATGCTCTCTTATAAGGGCATCTATAATTTCATCTAGGTCTCCATCTAGTACATCCTGTAGATTGTAAAGTGTTAATCCTATTCTATGGTCTGTAACTCTATTTTGAGGGAAGTTGTAAGTTCTTATCTTTTCACTTCTTTCTCCAGAGCCAACCTGACTCCTTCTAAGTTCAGTCTCTTCTTTCTCTCTTTCCCTCTCCTTAATCTCTAAGAGATGAGCTCTCAATATCTTTAATGCCTTCTCTTTATTTTGATACTGAGACCTCTCATCCTGACAGGTAACAACTATACCTGTCGGAATATGGGTAATCCTTACTGCGGTCTCCACCTTATTGACGTTTTGTCCACCGTGCCCACCTGCTCTAAATGTATCTATCTTTAGGTCTTCAGGCTTTATCTCTATTTCTATCTCTGTTGCCTCAGGTAGTATGGCTACAGTAGCGGTAGATGTATGTATCCTTCCGCTAGACTCCGTTATAGGGACCCTTTGAACCCTATGGACTCCGCTCTCAAACTTTAGTCTACTATATGCACCTTTCCCTTGGATAGAGACTATGACCTCTTTGTATCCACCTAAGTCGGTAGGGTTACTACTCATTATCTCTGCTTTCCAGCCCTTACGTTCTACATACCTTAGATACATCCTAAGGAGGTCTCCGGCAAAAAGTGCAGCTTCTTCTCCCCCTGTTCCTGCCCTTATCTCCATAATGACATTTCTCTCATCTCTATAGTCCTTTGGTAGTAACTTAATCTTAAGTTCTTCTTCTAACCTTTCTCTCTTTTCTTCTAGCTTCTCTAATTCCTCCTCTGCCATAGGACCGAGGTCAGGGTCATCTAAAAGGGACTTTAGGTCATTTATCTCTTTCTCTACCTGTTTATATTCCCTATAGATGCCAACAATCTCTCCAAGTTCACTATACGTCTTGGCAAGTTCTTGGAATAATTCTTGATTCACTATTACCTCTGGCTTAGCCAAAGATATCTCTAACTCTATGTATTTCTTTTCTATCTCTTCTAACTTATCCCACATCTGAAACACCCTCTAATGATAATACAGACTTCACCGCCTCAATAGCTACTTCAATCTGATCGGGGGTTGGCTCCCTAGTAGTAAGATACTGAAGAGCTAGTCCAGGAGATACTATGAACTTTGCCAGCTTTGAATCCCTATACTTAGATGTTAGGCGAATCATCTCGTAGGATATCCCTGCTACTAAAGGAATTAACGCTATCCTGGAAACTATTCTTAGTAATAGTGTCTGTTTTCCTAAGATAGAGAAGACTAAGATACTGACAACCATAACTATTAGTAGGAAGCTAGTTCCACATCTAGGGTGTAATCTGCTGTTCTTTATAGCGTTATCTACGGTAAGAGGTTCTCCTTTCTCATATGTGAATATCACCTTGTGTTCTGCTCCATGATACTCAAAGACCCTTCTGATATCTTTTATAAAAGAGAAGGAGTATAGATATATGAGGAATACACCAATCCTTACTAAGCCTTCTAGTATATTGACTAAAAATGCTGACTGTATACTATTCTGCAGTATCCTTGCTATAGAAGCCGGAAAGACAATAAATAATAGTATACCTAATCCTATCCCCATGGCCATAGCAAAAAATATATCCTTATTAGAGAGTTTTATCTCTTCACCGCCATACTCTTCAGCTGAGATATTAAGTGCCTTTATCCCTAAAACAAGACTATCTATCAGAGCCATAAATCCTCTTAAAATTGGGATTTTACCAATTTTACCATTCGTTATACTCTTGGTATTAAATTTGTGGACCTTAACCCCATTTGATTGGGTTCTTACAGCTACACTAAAACTATTTGGTCCTCTCATCATCACACCTTCTATTACCGCTTGCCCACCTATCTGCATCTTACTTCCTCCTTCTTACTATGTGGTGCTCTCTGCATCTAGCCTCATATACATCTTCTGCTCCTATAAGTATAGTTGGATCGTCGTAATATGCTGGTTCACCATTTATCAATCTCTGGGTTCTACTGGCAGGCTTACCACAAACCATACATATAGCTTGAAGTTTATCAATCTTCTCTGCGACTGCTAATAATTTGGGCATTGGACCAAATGGTTCTCCTCTGAAATCCTGGTCTAATCCTGCTACAATTACCCTCTTCCCATTATCGGCTAACATCTGGCACACATCAACTATCTCATCATCAAAGAATTGAGCTTCGTCTATAGCTACTACTTGAACATCTGGCAGTAAGAGCTCAAGTATCTCTCGAGCCTCTTTTACACTGTATGCAGAAACCTTATTGCCGTCATGGGAGACAACAGCCCTGTCTGCATATCTTGTATCTAAAGCTGGCTTAAATACTTGCACCTTCTGACGAGCTATCTCAGCCCTCTTTACCCTCCTTATTAGTTCCTCACTCTTTCCACTGAACATACTTCCACATATTACTTCTATCCATCCTGTACTCATAGATTTATTATACCATATGCCCATTTAGTTTTTACTTTGTAATAATAGTGGTTTTCTGCAAAGCAAGCACTGAAAGGATATTAATGATTATCCTGTGGATAACTTTACTATTTTTCTACCACTAAAATAACTTGTGGAAAATTTAAAAATTTTCTTCCACCTAAAAATTTTTAGAATGTTTCCATATAGAATTATACAAGATTAATCAAGTCCCAGAGGTGTAGTGAAATATAAAACTTTATTCACCTGCTATAATTAGAAAAGGAGGATGATATGAGCAGTGTAGAAGAAGCAATAGAATATCTTACTAGTAAGTATAATTTTAGTCAAAAGGTAGGTATCATACTGGGTTCTGGACTTGATGTCTTTAATCAATCTATTTTGTTTTCTATAGACTATAGAGAAATTCCTAATATGCCGCTCTCAACGGTTCCAGGGCATAGAGGAAGGCTTGATGTGGTTAGGGTTGAGGATACTAGTGTTATCATTATGAGAGGAAGGTATCATCTCTATGAAGGATACTCATCTAAAGATGTAGTGTTTCCTATAGAGGTTCTTAAGGGTCTAGGGGTAGACATTTTAGCTATAACAAATGCTAGCGGAGGAATAAACGAAGCTTACGTTCCAGGGGATATAATGCTTATAAAGGACCATATTAACCTTACAGGAGAGAATCCTCTTGTTGGGGGTCCTAATTTTGTAGATATGAAGAATGCCTATTCTCACAGATTAAGAGAACAGTTAAAAGAGATTGGAAAGGAAGTTGGTATAGAACTTAAAGAGGGGGTTTATGTTGGAGTAAAGGGACCGACTTATGAGACTCCAGCTGAGATAAGATTCTTTAGGACTATTGGTGGAGATGCGGTTGGTATGTCTACAGTATTAGAGGTTATAAAGGCTAGGAGCTTAGGGATAGAGGTCGTTGGAATATCTAGCATAACAAATGTCCATAAAGACGAATTATCCTCAGTAACACATGAAGAGGTATTGGAGATGGGGAAGAAGATAAGTAAAAAACTAGAAATCTTGTTGAAAGAATGGATAAGAAGAGGTATAAGGAGATGAATGCTATAGATATTATCATTAAAAAGAGAGATGGAAATACCTTAACGAAAGAAGAGATAGAGTTCTTTATAGATAGGTTTTATAAGAAAGAGATAAAGGACTACCAGATGAGCGCATGGCTTATGGCATCCTTTATAAGGGGTTTATCAAAAGAGGAGACACAGCATCTCATCTCTGCTATATTAGCAACGGGAAAGATACTAGAATGGGATTTTCAGGTTATCGATAAGCATTCAACCGGTGGGGTAGGGGATAAATTAAGTCTAGTAGTAGTTCCTCTTTTAGCTTCTCTTGGTTTTAAGGTAGCTAAGCTTTCTGGTAGAGGGCTTGGACATACAGGAGGAACTATAGACAAGTTAGAGTCCATCCCTGGGTTTAGAACAAACATCAGCCTAGAGAAATTTAAAGAACTAGTAGAAAAGATAGGCTGTAGTATAATAAGTCAGACTGAAGATCTTGTCCCAGTTGAAAAAGAGATATACTCTTTGAGGGATGTTACAGGAACGGTAGATAGTATCCCCCTTATAACTAGTAGTATCCTCAGTAAGAAGATAGCTGGAGGGGCAAGGACAATAATATTTGATGTTAAGGTAGGTTCAGGTGCCTTTATGAAAGATATAAAGGATGCAGAGGAACTTACCTCTTGGTTGATAGAGATAGGGAAATCCTTTGGTAGAGATGTAAAGGCAGTTATATCGGATATGGACCAACCTCTTGGCTTTGCAGTTGGTAATCTTTTAGAGGTCATTGAGGCAATAGAGACTTTAAAATGTAACGGTCCTAGAGACCTTGAAGAGCTAGCTATAGAGATTGTAGGAACTGTAGCATCAAAAGATTTGGCAAGAGAGGTGTTAAGAAACGGCAGTGCTTTTAGGAAATTTAACGAGATGATAGAGGCACAAGGCGGAGATATTAGTAATCTGAGCCCGTCAGCTAAGATATATAACTTTTCTATCCAAGACTCTGGATATGTAGAACGTCTAGATGCATATCTTATAGGAGAATCAGTTAGGGTTTTAGGTGCAGGAAGATATCGAAAGGAAGATACTATAGACCCGAACGTAGGAATAGTGCTTAAGAAGAAGATAGGAGACTACGTAGAAAAGGGAGAAACCATCTTAGAGGTATACTATAACAGCGAGGATAAGTTAAAAGATAGTATAGAGCTTATAAAAGAGGCTATATCGATAAGTAAAGATGAAGTTAAAAGACGTCCTCTCATCTATTCTGTCTATTCCTGATGTGGATATATGCTTGGAGAATGCTCATAAAAGGAGTATCCCAATCTATGTTGTAGGTGGAACTCTTAGGGATATACTTCTTGGTTTTAGAGTAAAGGATGTGGACCTAGTAGTAGAGGCTTCTATAGATAAATTCTTAGAGTACATTGAAAGCCTTGACAAAAAAGGGAGATTACTTAAGAGATTCTATACGTTTAAGTTTACTGTAGACCATAATGACATAGAACATATTGATATAGCTATTGCAAGAAAAGAGGTTTATCCTAAGCCTGGGGCTTTACCATTAGTAGAACCAGGTACAATTAGAGAAGACCTCTATAGGAGAGATTTTACTATAAATGCTTTAGCTATACCTATCTGTCCAGATGGAGAAATAGGAGAGATTCTAGACCCTTTGGGTGGGATAAAGGACCTAGAAGATAAGATCGTAAGGATTCTTCATGATAAAAGTTTTATAGATGACCCTACTCGTATCTTTAGAGCGGTAAGGTTTAGTGTAAGACTTGGCTTTACTATAGAACCCCATACTTATAGTCTTATGGAATCAGCAATAAAGAATGGAACCTTAAGGACCGTCGGGATAGCTAGGATTAGAAAAGAGATTGATTTATGCAAGAAAGAAGAGAAACGTGAAGAAATCTTTCAGGCCCTTAAGTCTCTTGGTATCCCGGTAGAGAATTTTATAGAACTTGGAAGTTGAATCTCTTCTCTGTTCCTCTATTACCCTCATTATCTACTGGATATACTGAGACCATATAGACGCCCGGAGGTGCCCCATAAGGAACCTGCATAGAGAGTTTGAAAAGGTCTCCCTCTTTCTGGAACTGAATCATATAACCATACTCAGGGATTCTACCATAGACAGCTTTGGTATCTGGAGAAGCCTTGACAACAACCGTTACCATATCCCCCTGTCTTCCAGAGGTAGGATTTACATCTAAACTTAGTATCTCTGCCATAATAATTACCTCCTCCCAACTAGATATTTTCTAGGCTAGATGATACCATACCAAGTAAATTCTGTCAACTAAATGACTGTTCAATCTGTATAGTAATGCTCTGGGAGATTATCTTTCCACTATGAAGGATAACTATAACTACATTATATATTCCGATACCTAAGGTTCCGGTGAGATTGTCGTAGTCTGCTACATATATATTATCTTCTCCCTCTAGAGGTTTCAAATAGATAGATATAGAAGAGGTAACATAAACTTTGCTTTCAGCTAACTCATTATCAGATAAAGGTTCCTGTGTTTTTATCTTTATTCTAAAGCTTGTATTTTTGGGAATTTTATAGGTTAAACCTACAGGAATAACCTGTTCCTCAAAAGACACATCATCCACATTATCTTCTGTATTTCTATCTATCCACACCTCGACCTTTTCTATAAACGGTTTACTACAGTTGCATCCGTCTGTACCTATAATAGCAAACATAAAAAGAAATAAGAGTACAACTTTTACTACATTAAAAAATTTCCTACAATCCTTCATTTTCTCTCCTTCTATCTAAGAGCTTCTTTGCATGCTCTTATTCTCTTTTCTATCTCTTCATCTGTCCAGTCAGGATTTATAGTTATAAAAACAGTTCTACTTAATATATCTAAAGTTCTAGGGCACATATCTTTAGAATAATTTATTCTAAGACCCTTATTCTCAGGAAATTCAAACGGGTTCATTCTAGGATGATGCCCAACCCTATGTTCTAGGATAGGTTCCCAGTTAGAATACACGTGTTTTCCTGTATCTATTGGTAACCATCCTTTAACCCCTTCTCTTTGGGCAAATTCTCTAGCATCTTTTTCTGATTCGAATTGAAATCCTACAACTACTCCACAATCACCTTCTGGGTCATTAACTGGGACGAACTTTACACCTGTAAGTTTTAGTTCTTCTATAAAGACCTTTTTTATACGTCTCAAGTCTGAAAGAATACTATCGAGTCTTCTAAGTTGTACTCTCAATATTGCTCCCATAATCTCATTAGCTCTTAGTTGTAGCCCTATAAATATCGGGATATTAACCTCTTTAGGGGAAGGACTGAGAAAGACAAATCCACTATCGTGATAAACTAACACTCTTTCATAAACTAATCTGTCATTTGTAACTATACAGCCACCTTCGCCACAGCTTATTATCTTATAGTAGTTGAAACTGAATACTCCAACATCTCCTAAACTACCTAATCGATTTCCTTTATAGCTTCCACCAACAGCCTGACAGGCATCCTCAATAACTTTTATATTATATTTTTGAGCTATCTCAATGATTCTAGTCATATTGGCTGGTAGTCCTTGCATATGGACAGGTATAACCGCTTTGGTGTTTGGAGTAATCTTCCTCTCAAAGTCTACTGGATCTAGTGTTAGAGTCTCGTCAATCTCTGCTATAACAGGAATAGCCCCAGCATTTAAAACTGCAGATGCTGTGGCGATAAATGTGTAGCCTGGAACAATGACCTCATCTCCTGGTCCTATACCAAGACCAATTAGACCGCTTGCTAAAGCAGAGGTTCCGCCACCAGCCATAAGTAAGGCATACTTTGTGCCTATCTTTTCTGCCCACTCCCTCTCAAATGTTACAACTTCTTGTAAATGCCCCTCTTTAGGGTCACCATATCTAGATAACTGTTTACTTTCAAAAACCTTCCTTATCTCTTCTAACTCCTCTTTTCCTATCCTATACAAAGGATATCACCTCCACTGAATAGTATATCAGAAAGGTAAAGATAATGTTCATTTTACGATCTCCCGTCGGGAAAGCCCACTCTTTCAAGGGTGGGATGAAAGGCGGTTCTATGGTATGATATTTTTGGCAATAAAGCCCTAGGGTTAGACCGGACCCGAGGTTAAGCCTCCGGAGGATGGAGCTACCCCTCAGTGAAGGAGAAAGCCCATCCTTTAAAAGGTGGGAGGAGGTTACTGAAAATAAAAACTCCCTCTTAAGAAGCTAAAATAATCTTAAGAGGGAGTTAAGGAACTAACTGAGTAATAAGTTATAGCTATTTAATTGCTTAGCCCCACTTACCCTTGCTTATATGACCTTGAATCTCTGCCTTTATCTTTTGCTGGAATAAAAGAGCCTGTTCTTTTGCTTCGGTGAAGATCTTAACGCATGGTGGGTCTAGATTATCCTCTATACCTTTTTGAGCTAACTCGGCAATCTTTGTCATAAGGGTATACAGCTCTATATGAAGGCTGTTAGTAAATCTTGCCCTGTCTATAAGATTAGCTTGGTCTTCTGGTATCTGAGAGAATTTTTCTCTAGGCGCCCCACATTTTGGACATACTTCAGGTGGATTCTCTACATCCAAGACTATACCACAAACTCCACATCTCCATTTACTCATAAAGATCACCTCTTTTAGAATTTTTTAAACTTTTCCTTTGGTGCCCCACATATAGGACATCTGTCAGGAGCGTTTCCTTCTACCGTATGACCACATATCTGACATATAAATATGTCTCCTATCTCTATATCATCCTTACCACTATCCACAACCTGTTTAGCCTTCTGATACATAGCTGAATGTATCTTTTCAGCCTCAAGAGCAAATCTTATACTCCTTTTAGCCTCTGGTTCATTCTGTAATTCTGCTATGGCATTATATGCTGGGTACATCTCTTGGACCTCAAAGTTTTCTCCATCTATACAAACCTGTATATTACTAGAAGACTCTTTTACTCCAGATAGAGCCTTGAGATGATTTGTCGCATGAATTTTTTCTGCATCTGCTATAGCTCTAAATAGTCTTGCCAGATTAGGCCTACCTTCCTGTTCAGCGATTTCAGCAAAGATTATATACTTCATATGAGCTTGGCTCTCTCCTGCAAATGCAGACTTTAAGCTTTCTTCTGTCATCTTCCTCATAGTAATCAGCCTCCTCTTTTTGGAATTTTTATTATTTACTACTTACTTAATATTATCAAAGAATATTAGTAAGTCAAGTGAATTAAAAATCTTTAATTTTCTATAGTGTTAGTAGTATATTATTATGGCAGTTTATTATATTCCTCATCTGATACTGGCTCAAACCATTCAACTCCACCTGACTCTACTGTGATTGATACATGTGCAAACCAGCTGTCTTTTCCTGCACCATGCCAATGCTTTACATCACTAGGGATGTTAACTACATCTCCCGGATGTAACTCTTGTGCTGGTTTCCTCCACTCCTGATACCATCCACGTCCGTCTGTAACCAATAAGACCTGACCTTTTGGATGAGAATGCCAATTATTACGACATCCAGGTTCGAAGGTTACGTTTGCTATCTGAAGGTTATGTTTTTTATCTGGTGGAGTCAACGTTCTTATATAGACTCTTCCAGAAAAATACTGACTTAATTCGGGTGAAATAGGTTCACCCTTTCCAAATAGGCTCTTTACTGGATTGGGAGAGTCTTCCTCAGCGAATACTTCTTTTAACAGAGAGAATGTGGCCCAAGCCTTAGGCCATCCAGCATAGAAAGCTAAATGGGTGACTACTTCAACCAGCTCCTCTCTTGTTACACCATTCTGTAAAGCCCTCTTCAGATGAGATTTTAGCGAGTTGTTAAAAATACCGCTTGAAATTAAGGCAGAAACTGTAATTAGGCTTCTATCCCTAGGAGAGAGTTGTGCTTCTCTAGCCCAGATTTGCCCGAATAATACATCGTCATTGAGCTCAGCAAATTTGGGTGCTATATCACCTAATAAATCTCTGCCAGTTGTCACTTTTTTCTTTTCCATAATCAATCCCTCCCTGATTTTATCTAGAAATTTAAAGAATATGTTATAAAGTATATATACTGGAGTTAACTCCAAGTCAATCTCATTTCTCTACCTTACCTTTTATAAGATACCAGACATATAGGTCTGTTTCACCAGGTAACTTGTTGAAGGCAAGAGAAAGTTCTTTAAATCTTTCTTCTATAGTTAGATATCTTTTTTCTGACCAGCCTTTTGGTATTTTATCTATTAACTCTACATCTTTGAGCACTCTAAGGATATGTCTATCTAGAATAGCCAACTCTAATCTGCCGACATTCCTTAAGAAATGGCTTGCCTCTTTCCATCCAATCCCTTTCGCTAACCTTATTAGCTCTCTTCTTGCCTCTCCTAGAGGTAAAGAAATGAGTTTTCTGAGACTTCCTATGAGATGTCTATTCTCTACTATAAATTCTGCCCTTTTATAAGGGAAACGATGTCCTAGACTAGAAAGAATCTTTGATAGTTCTTCCTGGGAATACGTAGTGAAACCTAATGCCCCTATTTTATCCTGCGCCCTTATCCCACCATTAGCGCTCCAATTGGCAGTAAGCACACAAAAACTTAGTTCAGAGAATAATTCCTCTTCGGAGCCATACAAACCTAAAGCTTTGAATTGAGATATTCTTTCTTCTACAAGGGGCTTTGCCTTGTCTTCTATAGCTTTTAATTTTGAGATAAATTCATCTAATCTTCCCATAGAAAGATTTTATCATACAGAGACATTATTTTGCAGAGGATGTGTTAAAATCTTACTAAAAAGTTTGAATCTAGAAAGGAGATTTAATTATGGGAGCTAAAAATCCTATCATAAGTATAGGGATAAATGGGCACCCTTCTATGTGGGAAGGAGATTTAAATCGGCTAGAAGATTCATTGAAATTTTTTGAATCTATTGGATTTGATCATGTAGAGATTCCTCCTCATGGTTTAGATGTTATCGCTGGGGGAAGGCTTATAGAAAAAAGATTAGAAGAGATAAAAAGAATTCTAGGGCAGTTTAGACTGAATTATACTGTTCATGCCCCAGATTTTCTTAACCTAATGGATGTCGAGAATGCTGATTTACATAAGTCAGTCTTTATCGCATCTTTAGAGTTTACTAGTAGTATCGGAGGAAGACTTTTAGTCTATCATGGGGGAAGGGTTCCTGTAGAGTATGCTAAAGATAAAAATCGTATGGAAGAACTAAAAAGTGTAGAAAGGATGTTATTAAGAGAGTTTTCTGAATTAGCCTCCAAATCTAACATCCTTATAGGGGTTGAAAATTCAAATGTAGACCCTGCTGTTGCTTCTGGAAAAGTATACACCTATAGTGCTTTTATAGACCAATTAGTAGAGCAAATTATCAAGATAGAGAGACCTAACATCGGTATTACCTTTGATTTTGGGCATGCTAGTGTAGCTTCTATTCATTTTGGATTTGACTACCTTTCATCTATAAAACAAGCGTCTCCCTATGTAAATAGTCTACATGTTTATGATTCTTTTGGAAGACCAAATAATGTAGATAAAAATTTGCCTTATATGTTTCAGCTTATCTATGGGCTAAATGACCTTCACCTTCCTCTAGGATGGGGGAATCTTCCTCTAGAAGAGGTATTTACAAATCTTGAGATACCTCAAGTCTTTATGACACTTGAGATTCATCCAAGGTTCAAGAGTGAATATGTAGAAAGCCTTAAGATAGCTAGGTACTTAGCTTCACTAGCAAGAGAAAGATGTATTTAGCAAAAACCCCTTGAAATTCTCTATCCTTTATGGTATAGTATTTCTGTCACTGATGAACGAGGGCCCATAGCTCAACGGTAGAGCTGCCGGCTCATAACCGGTCGGTTCCTGGTTCGAATCCGGGTGGGCCCACCATGGGCGAATAGCTCAGTGGTTAGAGCGCCTGCCTTACAAGCAGGAGGCCACAGGTTCAAGTCCTGTTTCGCCCACCATTTTTTATTCCTTTCAGGGGGATTATAGATGTCTCTATCAGATGAACTTCAAAAACTCTGGGAAGTTCAGTTGTTAGATGTAGAGATTATGAGTCTTGAAGAGAAGTTTCAAAGCCTTGATAGGGGGGAAGAGTTAAAGAAAAGGATTGATTCTCTTACTAATCTCTATAATAAAAAGTCCGAAGATATAAAATCCAAAGAAGTCTTTCTTAAGGAATTGGAACTTGAATTATCCAGTCTAGAAGAAAGAAAGAAAAAAGATGAGGAGCGCCTCTATAAAAATGTCACTACTCAGAAAGAGGTAGATAGGCTTACCCAAGAGATTCAATATATCAACCAAGAGAAGAACAAGGTAGAGGATAAGATTCTAGAAATTATGGAATCTTTAGACTCCCTTAGAGAAGAAGCCCCTAGGATTAAAAGAGAGATAGAAGAGCTAGAGACTTCCCTTACTGAGATCCTTGAAAAAGCCAAAGTTCTAGAACAAGAGATCTTAGCAAGTCTTCAAGATTTAAAGACTAAAAGAACAGAGAAAATAAAAGAAGTAGATTCAAAATTACTCTCTAAATACGAAATGATAAGAAAAAATAGACGGGGTAGGGGAATGTCTAAGGTTATAGAAGGAAAATGTTCGGAATGTGGGGTTGAATTGTCTCTTTTCCTTGTGGAAAAGCTAAAGCAATTGGACGAGTTACTTGTCTGTGAACACTGTGGAAGAATACTCTTTGTCTAGCTAACTGAAATAAAAATAAGAAAGCGGGGGAGAATTCTCCCCGCTTTCTTATTTATGAACCTTTACTTATCTCTAAATGCCTGTTTCTCTTTAAGTGCTGCGTGAGCTGCTGCCAAACGAGCTACAGGAACTCTAAATGGAGAACAACTTACATAGTTAAGTCCGATTTCATGGGCAAACATTATAGAATCAGGGTCTCCACCATGTTCTCCGCATATACCTACTTCTAGGTCAGGTCTGGTAGCTCGTCCTTCTTTTACTGCCATTTCCATAAGTCTGCCAACGCCCTTTGTATCGAGTGTCTGGAATGGGTCGTTAGAGAGGATGCCTTTTTCTAGATAGACAAATAGGAATTTACCCTCAGCATCGTCTCTAGAGTAGCCAAATGTCATCTGGGTTAGGTCGTTAGTTCCAAAGCTGAAGAACTGCGCATACTCAGCAATCTCTCCAGCAGTAAGGGCAGCTCTTGGAACTTCGATCATTGTTCCAAACTTGTAGTCTACTGTAATTCCTTGCTCTTCCATAACCTTCTTAGCTACAGCTTCTAGCTGTTCTCTTACCACTTTAAGCTCATTTACATGCCCTACTAGAGGAATCATAACCTCTGGCTTTGGATTATACCCTTCTTTCTTGAGTTCGCAAGCTGCCTCGAAGATAGCTCTTACCTGCATCTCATTGAACTCTGGTCTAGTAATACCAAGTCTGCATCCTCTTAGACCTAGCATTGGGTTAGCTTCTCTCATTTCCTCTACACGTCTTAGAAGTTCTTCCTTTTCCGCTAAGGCTTTCGGGTCTTTCCCTGTAACTCTAAGCTCTACCACTTCAGCTAGAAGCTCTTCGTGTCTTGGTAAGAATTCATGTAGAGGTGGATCAAGTAGTCTTATTATAACAGGTAGTCCATCCATAACTTTCAGAATACCTTTGAAATCTTCCTTCTGTATAGGTAGGAGCTTATCTAATGCGGCTTTTCTCTCTTCTGGGGTTCTAGCTAATATTGCCTGTCTCACTATAGGTAATCTATCTGCTTCGAAGAACATATGCTCAGTTCTGCAGAGTCCAATACCCTGAGCTCCATACTCTTTAGCCTTTTGAGCGTCTCTTGGGTAGTCTGCATTAGCCCAGTTCTGAAGTTTCTTAAACTGGTCAGCCCAAGATAGTAACTTTTGAAGTTCTGGGGTGAGTTCTGGTTCTATTAGAGGAACTTCACCTAAGATTACCTCTCCGGTTGTTCCGTTTATCGTTATAACGTCTCCCTCTTTTACTGTATAGCCGTCTACATTGAAGAGTCTCTTATCTAGGTCAATCTTTATAGATTCTGCTCCAACTACGCAAGGCTTTCCAATTCCTCTTGCTACGACTGCAGCATGGCTTGTTGCTCCACCACGAGCAGTAAGAATTCCCTCACTTACTATCATTCCTCCCACATCGTCTGGGTTTGTCTCTGGTCTTACAAGAATGACCTTCTCTCCATTCTGAGCCCATTCTTTAGCTCTCTCTGCATCAAAAACAGCCTTACCAGTAGCTGCTCCTGGAGAAGCATTCAATCCTTTAGCTATAACGGTAACTTTGGCAGAGGGGTCTATCTGTCTGTGGAGTAGTTGATTAATCTGATTGGGCTCCACTCTTAAGACAGCCTCTTCCTTAGAGATGATACCTTCTTCAGCCATATCAACAGCTATCTTTACTGCAGCTTGAGCAGTTCTCTTACCAGACCTTGTCTGAAGCATCCATAGCTTTCCACGCTCTACAGTGAATTCTATATCCTGCATATCTCTGTAGTAGTTTTCTAATTTCTTCGCTATCTCTACTAGTTGGTCGTATACAACCGGCATTTTCTCTTTCAGTTCATCTATCTTTAGAGGTGTACGGATACCAGCTACTACGTCTTCACCCTGAGCATTGAATAAGAACTCGCCAAAGAACCTCTTCTCTCCTGTTGCTGGGTCTCTTGTAAATGCGACGCCTGTTCCGGAGTCAAAGCCCATATTACCAAATACCATAGTAACTACATTTACTGCGGTACCAAGGTTGTGAGGTATCTTGTGGTAATTTCTATAGTCAATAGCTCTCTTATTGTTCCAAGAGTTGAATACTGCACCTATGGCTAGCCTTAACTGTTCGAGAGGGTCCTGTGGGAAGTCTTTTCCTGTCTCTCTCTTAACGATGTCTTTGAAGATGGAGACTATCTCTTTTAGGTGCTCTGCTGTAAGGTCTGTATCATAGTGTGCCTCTACTTTCTCCTTATATTCTTCGAATGCCTTGTCGAATAGTTCACCGGGAACACCTAGAACTATTTTACCAAAGAGTTGTATGAAACGTCTGTATGCGTCATAGACAAATCTCTCATTTTGGGTAAGCTGTATAAGTCCCTTTGCAACCTCATCATTTAGTCCTAGATTTAGGACTGTATCCATCATTCCTGGCATAGAGAACTTTGCTCCTGACCTTACCGAGACCAAAAGAGGATTAGAGACATCTCCAAACTTCTTCCCTGTTCTCCTCTCCACTTCTTTAAGTGCTTCTAGCACCTGTTCCCACATACCTTCTGGGAACTTTTGGTTGTTCTCGTAGTAGGCATTGCAAGCCTCTGTGGTGATAGTAAATCCTGGAGGTACAGGAAGCCCTGCCTGGGTCATCTGTGCTAACCCAGCCCCTTTACCTCCTAAAAGCGCCCTATCATTAGGGTCGCCTTCATCAAATAAGTAGACCCACTTCTTCATCTTTCACACTCCTTTTATTAAAGATTATTCTCTGCACTTTTAGTCAAGCTTTATCTATTATATCAGAAAACATATAAAATATTCAACTCACACCGACAAATCCTCGTCATTACAGGGATTCGAGATAGTTTTACTTATATACTATCATAATGAGTCTCACTTTCTTTTAGTTGTTTCTCTAGTTTTCATTAGTAGGACAAGCAGAATGCTATCTATCTGAAAAATTGAAAATTATACAAAGAATTGACTTTTGATTAGATTACTTTAAAATATTACTCATTAAGACTAAATAAGGAGGGTTGTATGTTTGTAAAAGGATTGGACCATATATCTATAATAGTTAGCGATGTAGAGGAAAATTTAAGATTCTACAGAGATATCCTTGGTTTTAATGTGCTAAAAGACTTCTATGATGAAAAAGAAAAGGCTAGGATAATATTTCTAAATGTCGGTAATAATATGCTTGAATTGATAGCTCCAGATGAAAAGCCTACTAAAGGGGAAAAGGTAAGTTGGGAAAAGAGGAGTAAAGGTGGAGTAGAGCATATCGCCTTTTTAGTAGATGATATGGATAGGACTTATGAATATCTAAAATCGAGAGGGATAGAGTTTATCTTAGGTCCATTGGAATTCTCAGAAGGTAAATATGGTTACTTCTATGGTCCAGAAGGAGTGCTCTTAGAAGTAATTTGGTGGAAAACTTGACCCCCTTGACAGTTTGAAATAGTGGTATAAAATATAGTATAGGTGCGGGAATAGCTCAGGTGGTAGAGCATCAGCTTCCCAAGCTGAGGGCCGCGGGTTCGAGCCCCGTTTCCCGCTCCAATATTTTTTATGCCGACGTAGCTCAGCGGTAGAGCAGCTGATTCGTAATCAGCGGGTCGTCCGTTCGAATCGGATCGTCGGCTCCATTTAGGAGGGATAATGTATGAAGATAAAAATAACTTTTCCTGTAGGCTCTGTCGAAGGGGAGCTCAATGATTCTGAGACTGCAAAGGCAATCTATAGTAATCTTCCTATAAAAGCCAGGGCAAACACTTGGGGTAAAGAGGTTTATTTTGGTATTCCCGTATATAAGGATGAAGAAAATGCTGTTTCAACTGTTAATAAAGGAGATATTGGATACTGGCCTCCAGGGCATGCCTTGTGTCTCTTCTTTGGTCCTACACCAATATCTAAAGGAAACGAGATAAGACCTGCTAGCCCTGTTAACGTTGTAGGTAAGATTACCTCCAATTTGGAATTGCTAGAAAAGGTTAATGATGGGATGGATATCTTTATCGAGAAGGCTTAGATGAAAAAGGTTCCTATATGGCCTATTGTAAAAGGTGCTTTTATCGATGTTTATGATAATTTGGGGTGGGTGCTATTTATAAGTGCTGTATGGTTTGGTTTTGCGGTTCCTGTTGTATTTGCGGTTTTACCAGGGAACCTTCATATAATCTTTAGGATACTTCTAGGCACCTCTGTGATATTTCTTGGTCCAGCTACAGCAGGTGCCTATTATTTAGCTAACAAACTAATAAAAAGAGAGAGTATTGAGTGGAAAGATTATTTCTTTGCTTTTAAAAAATTTTTTTGGCGTTCGGAGGCTCTTATATTAATATACTTATTGGCTATTGCTATTGTAGTAGTTGACTTTATGTTTTACTCTCAGATTCAAAATATGATAGTTAGAGTCCTAAGTATCTTTTGGCTTTACATACTTCTTTTCCTTGGTATATTACAGACCTATATGTTTCCATTGTTAGTAGAACAGGATACTGGAATAAAAAAGGTGATTATTAGGTCTTTTTTATTGAGTATAGATAATATTGGGGTATCATTTGTGATATTTATAGTGGTAATAGCCTTATGTGCAGTCTGTATACTTACTGGAGTAGGAGCGCTCTTACTCTTAATGGGAGTAAAGAGTTTCTTTGATACTAAAACTTTTCTTGCGGTTATGGAGAAGTATGAAGAACTGCCTAATCCTCAGAAGTGAAAGGAGGGATGATGTATGGATAGGCATTCAAAGTTTTATTTCTTCTTCTTAGCTATAGTTGTGGCTATTGTAGGGGTTATACTTGGGGGGACGGTAGCCCCACATTATGCCTTTAAGCCAACGATATCTCCTGAGGTGGTTTCTCCTCAGGTAGGTACTACCACAACTGAAACGCCTCAGCCTACAAAGATAGAATCTAAGGTTGTAGAGACAGAAGAATCTGTATACATAAGGGTTGCAGAGGCAGTTGGTCCAAGTGTAGTTAATGTTAATACAAAAACCCGAATACAATTCTTCTTCCAAGCTATACCTCAAGAGGGAGCAGGTTCTGGAGTAATCATTACTGACAATGGATATATACTTACAAACAACCATGTAGTAGAAGGAGCCCAGCAGATTACAGTTACCTTAGCTGATGGGAGAACATTTGATGCGAAAGTTGTAGGGAGAGACCCCTATACAGATATAGCGGTTATAAAGATAGATGCAACAGGACTTCCAGCTGCAAAGCTTGGTGATTCTACCAATCTCAAGATAGGGCAGATAGCTATAGCGATAGGTAATCCTTTTGGACTAGGCAAGACGGTTACCGCTGGGATTATTAGCGCTCTTAATAGAACGATAACTACCGAAAGTGGTACTATAATTGAGGGACTTATCCAGACAGATGCTCCAATAAATCCTGGTAATAGTGGAGGAGCTTTAGTAAATAGTTCAGGTGAAGTGATTGGAATAAATACCGCTATATACCAAGGTGCTCAAGGAATTGGTTTTGCTATACCTATACATCTAGCTAAATCCATTGCTGACCAGATAATTAGCAAAGGTTATGCATCTCACCCCTGGATGGGGGTCTATCTCGATACTGTAGATACTCAAATCTCTGCCTACTATAGGCTTCCAGTTGACTATGGAGCTATAATTATGGATGTAGTCAGAAATGGTCCTGCAGATAAAGCTGGTATTAAGAGAGGAGACATAATAGTAGAATTCAACGGAGAAAAGATAGAAACTGCGGATGACCTAGTAGTCAGAGTAATGAGATGTAAGGTTGGAGATAGGGTAAGGTTAGGTGTGGTAAGAGGAGATCAGAGACTAACAATAGAGGTAACGTTAGAGGAAAGACCAAGAGGAGAGTGATAAGATTTGCCTTTATACGAATATAAATGTCTTGACTGTAATAGCAAATTTGAGGTGCTCTTAAGAGACCTTTCAGAAGATGTTGTTTGTGAGAAGTGCGGTTCTAAAAATACTAGGAGATTGATATCTGCATTTAGTTTTGCTAGTTCTGGAGATACAGGGATAAAAGTAAGCTCAGGTTGTAGCACATGTAATTCTAAGAGCTGTAGTACCTGTAGATCAAGTTGATATCTGCAATATTAACGATTCTCCTTCTCCTCGGCATTGGTTATATTGCTCGCATCCTGGGGTTATTCAAACCTCAGGATGTTTCTCTTTTAAATAAGCTTGTCTTATACATATTTATGCCTGCTACTGTCTTCTATGGTATTTACAATCTAGAGGTGGATGTTTCTCTTCTAAAACTACCCTTAGTTGGTATAGTCGAAGTTTTTCTTTTATTACCATTATTGATATTGATTACTAGAAGATTAGAGGGTAATTTGAGAGGTGCATATATATTGACTGCCCTTTTTGGTAATACTGCCTTTATCGGTTATCCTGTCTCCCTATTAACTTATGGTAATGAAGGACTTGCTAGGGCTATTATCTATGACCAGATTGGATTCACAATATCCCTTACCACTATTGGAGTATGGACAGCTAAGCATTTTGGACGTAATAGTGATGGATTTTCATTAAAAGAATCATTAATTGGCATTATAACATATCCTCCATTCCCACTTCTCCTATTAGCCTTTATATTAAGAATATTAAGAGTACAGTTACCCGACTTTTCTCTAAGGGCTCTTTCATATCTAAGTAATGCTACAGTCCCCGTTATTATGATAGGTATAGGTGGACTCTTACAGCTAGAATTCAATATAAGATACATAAAGCTTGCATTAGGAACAGTATTCTTTAAGATGATACTATTCCCTACAATAGGAGTAATATTAGGACTTCTCTTTAGATTAGACCAGCTTTCCTTGAAGGTTTTAATAATCGAATCTGGGGTTCCCGTTATGATGTCTTCTGTGGTTTTAGGTAGCGAATATGGGCTCGACGTAGAATTTATCCTGACGGTCATTCTGATAACTACTGTTCTAGTTCTTGGAACTCTTCCTTTGATGAATTCTATATTAGGTATATTCCTACCTAGTTGACAGCTAATGCTGTTTTATGGTATAGTCTAGCAAGTGAGAAGTAATATTTTGGTAAGGAGGGATTGGTAAATAAGTAACGAATTAAGAGTTAACAACCAGATTCAGGCAGCCCAGATTAGGCTTATAGATGCCAAGGGAAGGCATATAGGTGTAGTGCCATTAAAGGAAGGATTGAGATTAGCGAGAGAAGCGGGTTTAGATTTAGTAGAGGTAAATCCTGGTGCTAACCCACCGGTATGTAAGATACTAGACTACGGAAAGTTTCAATACGAAAAGAATAAGAAGGATAAAGAGGCTAAGAAGAAGCAGAAGATTATAGAGGTAAAGGAGATAAGACTTAGACCTGAGATTGGCTTACATGATTTAGAGACTAAGATCAGAGGAGCTAAGGAGTTTTTAGCTGAAGGTAACAAAGTGAAATTTACAATAAGACTTAGAGGAAGGCAATTCCTGCATACGGATAGAAGTGCATCTTTAGCTAATCAGATAGCAGAACTTTTGAAGGATGTAGCAGAGATTGAATCGGAGAAACCAATCTCCGATGAGAACAGAGAGTATATAATAGTATTCTCACCTAAGAAACGGGAGGAGAAAAAGGATGGGAAAAGGACTAAAGACACACAGAGGAGCGGCGAAGAGGTTCAAAGTAACAGGTAGCGGAAAGATAATGAGGGCTCATGCATACAGTGGGCACCACTTTATGAAGAAGAGTAAGTCTGCACTTAGGGTCCTTAAGAGTCTTACTGAAGTTGATAAGACCAATCTTAAAGCAGTTAAAAGATTAATACCTCATAGTTTATAAGGTGGAGATATGGCTAGAGTAAAAGGTGGAATTGTTACAAGAAGAAGACATAAGAAGATATTAAAGCTTGCGAAGGGGTATAGAGGTGCAAGAAGTAGAAGGTTCAGATCCGCTAATGAGGCTTTACTAAAGGCTCTTAGTTATGCTTATAGGGATAGGAAAGCTAGGAAGAGAGAGTTTAGAAGATTATGGATAGCCAGGATAAACGCCGGAGTTAGAGAGCTTGGTATGACCTATTCTCAGTTTATGCATGGGTTAAAGCTTGCAGGTATCTCTCTAAATAGAAAGGTCCTAGCCGATCTAGCAGTCTCTGATAGAGAAGAGTTTAGAAGAATAGTCGAGCTATCTAAATCCGCTCTAAAGGCATAGAGGCTTATATGAAAGGACTAATCTATCTAGGCATATTAGTCCTTAGTATTTTAAGCACCTATTATTCTACCCCTATCTTTAGAAGGTTTTCTGTAAAGATAGGGCTGTTGGATAAGCCTAATCCACGCAAGATACACTTAGAACCGATCCCCCTAGCTGGGGGATTTAGTTTTTTATTTACCTTTATTGTTCTTTCATTAATCTTTCTCCCTGTAGACAAAAAGTTAATGAGTATTATTGGAGGAGCATCTCTTATATTTCTTACTCACTTAGTTGATGACTATTTTAAAGCAAATGCTAAAGATTTTCCTGCTCTTCCAAAGTTCTTAGGACAAGTTGCTAGTGCCTTAATAGTAATTGCAGGTGGAATAAGCATATCTTCTATTAGAAATCCCTTTACTGGAGCTTATATGATTTTCTCACCTCTATTTTCTACTATACTTACAGTAGTGTGGATAGTTGGAGTAAGTAATCTTATAAACTTTGCAGATGGATTAGACGGTCTAGCTTCAGGTGTAACAGCTATTGCAAGTAGCACCCTGGCAATAGTCAGTAGTCTCCTGAATAGAGGTTATGCTACTACTATGGCTGTAATCCTTCTTGGTATCTCTTTGGGTTTCTTAAGGCATAATATGAGTCAGACTAACAAGGTATTTATGGGGGATAGCGGGGCTTATCTACTTGGGTTTATACTAGGGACTATAGCTGTGGAAGGAACGATGAAAGGGACTACCGCAATTGCTGTCCTTGTTCCTTTTATAGTTCTTGGTCAGCCGATAATAGATACTGGGATAAATGTTATAAGAAGAACGCTCAAGGGTGAACCTTTTTATAAGGCTGATAGGGAACATTTACATCATAAACTCTTAGACTGGGGGTTAAATACTACACAGGCTCTTCTCTTTATATACCTTATCAATATTTGTTTCTCTTTAATGGCTCTTTTAGTTATATTTGCCAGAAAGTAGGTGACACTAATCTTAGATTAGATGTCTGCCTTACTGAAGATTGTTATAGCATTCATAGTAATTGTCTTTCTCCTACTTCGTAAGGTAAAGCTTGGTTATTGTCTCTTACTTGGCTCATTAGCTCTTGGTATCTTATTCGATATTCAGTTTGCAGATTATCTTAGATTTACTCTTTTGGCATTTAAGGACCCTGCTAATCAGAGGCTAATAGTAACACTTGTTACTATCTTAATACTTGCCAATGTAATGGGTGAGACCAAGCAGTTAGAAAGGATAGTCTCCTTGGCTAGAAATGTAATAAGAAACCCGAAGGTTATTATAACCGCTATGCCTGCCTTGATAGGTTTTCTTCCTATTCCTGGTGGAGCTCTCTTCTCTGCACCTTTAGTTGAGAAAACGGATGTCGAGTCGGAGATTGACCCTTCTATGCGTTCATTCATAAATTACTGGTTTAGACACGTATGGGAATACTTCTTTCCACTTTATCCCGAAGTAGTATTGGCTACCGCCTTAACTGGTATAGAGATGTCTAGGTTTATATTTATACAGATACCCCTTTCTGTTACTGCCATTATAGTTGGTTTTCTGGCTATAAGTAGATTAAAACTCAATGTTAAAGTAGAAGAGGACCCCGATGGTAGCGAGTGGAAGATCCTAGTTCTCTATGTTCTACCTATACTTGTCCCTATAGTACTTATACTTATAGGAGTAACATCTTGGATAAGTATACTTATAGGTGTTATCATCTCTTTACTTATCAATAAAAAAGATACGATAGGGATAATAGCAAAGGTCCTAAGGAAATTCCCTTGGGATGTAATTTTAAATGTTGTGGGCGTAGTCGTCTTTAAGAGTTTTGTAGAAAATACAGGTGGCATTCCTCAGATGGTCCAGTTTTTTACACAGCATAATTTCCCCTTGATACTTATAACTACTATCGCTCCTTTCCTTGTAGGATTATTCAGTGGAATGGGTATCGTTCCCATAGGAATCACATTTCCTTTGATACTACCTTTAACCAATAAGAGTAATTTTCACCCTACTGTAATGTTGGCTTTTGCCTGTGGGTTTATGGGGGTAATGCTATCCCCAGCACATCTCTGTCTTGTAGTTAGTAATCAATATTTTGATGCGGATATACGAGAAGTCTATAGACTACTTATAATTCCAGTTTTATCGATTATACTTGTCGCCTTGATCTTGTACTTTTTGAAAGGAGGTTAAAGTAAGGATGGAAAAGTTAGAACATGCGGTGCAGAGATTAGGATTAAGACTAGGAGAACTTAACACATTTAAGTTGGTAAAGAGATTTAATTTAGATGGATGGCTTTTTAGCACAGACAAAGAGAACTGGCAGGAGTTACATATAGGTGATAGATGGCCCCTCCAAGCCTTCCCATGCTATTTCACAAAAGAGTTCACTATTCCAGAGGAATTTAAAGGTTTACCTGTAAGATTGCAGGTCTGGGTAGAAGGGGAAGGGATTGTATATATCAATGGAAAGCCAATAGGTGGATTAGACCCAAATCATAGAGAGTTTAAACTCCTTGATTCTGCTAACGGAGGAGAGAAATTTACCGTTCTAATCGAGGCTGTTCCTAGAGGACCATTTGGGAGTTATGTAGCGGATCCGCATCTAGCTCAGGCAAGATTAGTTAGTATTGATGATGCTGTAGAATCTGCCCTATTTGACTTGTATGCAGTTTTAGATGCAGTTAAGAATCTATCTGACGATAACGAATTGAAAGAATTCTTGATAAATGCTCTAGATTCTGCTCTAAGTTTGGTAAAGTTCCCATCTCACACAGGAGAATATCTAGTGAATATCTCGGAGAATCCATTTGGTAGTAGGATGGTCCTTGGTGTATGGAATCCTCCAGTCCCAAAGGGAGAATTTGTAAGTCCTGAAGAGACTAGAAATAGTATTGTAGAAGCTGGTAAAAAAGTCAAAGAGATATTAGAGAAGATAAAGGCTCAATATCCACCTGTAGGGAATATTACTCTAACTGGGCATTCTCATATAGACTTGGCGTGGCTTTGGCCTATGGCTGAAACGAGAAGGAAGATTAGAAGGACTACATCTACGATGGTCTCTCTAATGGATAGATATAAGGACTTTAAGTTTAATCAGAGTAGCGCACAGATCTATGCCTTCCTAAAGGAAGATGAGCCTGAGCTTTATGAGAGGGTTAAAGAGAAGGTAAAGACTGGACAGTGGGAACCTATAGGTGGTATGTGGGTTGAAAGTGACTGTAACCTTACTTCAGGTGAATCTCTTGTTAGACAGATGCTATATGCACAGAGATTCTTTGAAAGAGAGTTTGGTAAGAGATGTAAGGTTGCTTGGCTTCCTGACGCCTTTGGTTTTACCTGGACACTACCACAGCTATTCAAGAAGGCTGGTATAGATTACTTCTTTACTACTAAGATTAATTGGAATGAAACCAATAAATTCCCATATGACTTGTTTTATTGGCAAGGTTTAGATGGAACAAAGATAATAGCACATTCTTTCTTAAATCCCGGACAGGGCTACAATGGTAATATTCAGGCTCTAGACATACTTGGCACTTGGAGAAACTATAGACAGAAGACTATATATCCTGATACGCTACTATCCTTTGGTCACGGGGATGGTGGAGGTGGACCAACCAGAGAGATGCTAGAGATGTATGAGAGGTTTAAAGAATTCCCCGGATTCCCAAGGTTAAAGATGGGATACGTAGAGGAATACTTTGAAAAGGCACCTAGGGAAGGGCTTCCAGTTTGGGATGGAGAGCTCTACTTAGAGCTTCACCGTGGAACATATACAACTCAATCTAAGATGAAAAAAGCTAACAGAAAGGTAGAACATCTTCTCTACACCGCAGAGGTGGTTGCTAGTATTGGATATATCCTAACTGGTAGATATCCACAGGATGAACTAACTATAGGGTGGTATAAGCTACTTAGAAACCAGTTCCATGATATACTTCCAGGTTCATCTATTAAAGAGGTTTATGAAGATGCCCTTAGAGAATTAAAAGAGGTTGAGGATTCTACTAGTAAGATTATAGAAGAGTCTTTAAAGACTATAGCTGGAAGACTGAAGTTAGATAGAGAAGCCATAATAGTCTTTAATCCGACTTCTTTCCCTAGAGATTTAGTATATATTAGTAAGAATATACCGGCTGGAAACTTCGAAGTTTCAGACGGAAGCTCTGTCTATGTTCAGGATTTGCCAGATGAAACAAAGCTACTATATAGTCCAGAGGTCAAAGTCCCTCCAATGGGATATGTAGTACTTTATAAATCTCAAGCGATACCTCAAGCTAGTAAGATTTCAGTCTCAGAAGATACTTTAGAAAACGACTTGGTTAGGATTAAGATAGGAAAGGATGGGACTATTGTCTCTTACTACGATAAGGTAAATGATAGAGAGATCTTTTCTGACAGATGTAATCAATTGTGGGCTTACTCAGATAGACCAAGAAACTGGGATGCCTGGGATATAGCTACAGACTATGAGAATTATGGGGAAGAGATTAACGATGTTGAGTATATAAAGGTTGTAGAGAATGGGCCTGCAAGGGTTTCTATAGAGGTGAAGAAGAGATACCGTAATTCCTCTATAGTCCAGAGGTATGTACTTTATAGCGGAAGTTCTAGATTAGATATAGAGACTAAGGTAGATTGGCATGATAGAAGGATACTAGTTAAGGCTCTATTCCCATTTGATATAAGAAGCTCCTATGCAACATACGAGATAGCCTATGGACACATACAGAGGCCTACACATAAGAATACCAGTTGGGATTCAGCAAAATTTGAAGTGCCAGGTCATCGATGGGTCGATATCTCAGAGGGTAACTATGGGGTAAGCATCCTGAATGATGCAAAATACGGCTATAGCGCTAATGGAAATATAATCGGTCTTTCTCTATTAAGAGCTCCAATATATCCTGACTATTTTGCTGATGAAGGTGAGCAGTCTTTCATTTATAGTATATTACCTCATAAGGGTGACTGGAGAACCAATACTGTGCAGAATGGTATAGCTCTTAATACACCACTATTAGGCATTACTCTAACAACAACAGAAGGTGGAGCCGAACTATCCAGGTCATTTGTTGAAGTAGATGCGGATAATGTAATAGTAGGAGCTTTTAAGAAGGCAGAGGATGATAATGCGGTAATCTTAAGGCTGTACGAGGCTTACGGTTATAGGGGCAAGGTAAGGATAAGATTTGGATTTGATGTAAAGAAGGTAGTAGAGACTAATCTTCTAGAGGATAATCTTACTCCAATAGATTTGAAATCTAACGAAATAGAAGTCATATTTAAGCCTTATGAGGTAAAGACTATAAAGCTATTTATATAAAAGGGAAAAACTATGAGTTTTAGCTCTATTATAAAGATATTACCTACAAGGGTATACAGGGTATATAAGGGGGGTGCCCTCCTTGACCTATTTAGAGGGGAGAAAGAGCCAAAGGATACAAATTATCCTGAAGATTGGATATGCTCTACGGTAAGGGCATTACAACCTTACGGGGTATCAGACGAGAGTATCTCTAAGATAGAACCTATAAAAGAGAGAAAAAATATAGAAGAACTGATTAATCTCTATCCTACAGAGATACTTGGTGAAAGACATATAGATATATATGGAAATAAACTAAACATCCTAGTTAAACTACTTGACTCTGCTATAAGGCTTCCACTACAGTGTCACCCTGAAAAATCATTCTCAAAAAAGTATCTAAGTGCCAACTTTGGTAAAGCTGAGGCGTGGTTTATAGTTGGAACCAGGAAGGTTTCATCTGAGGACCCATATATCTTACTAGGATTTAAAGAGAAGGTAGATAAAAAGAGATTAATGTCTCTTATAGAGAAGGACGATTCGGATGCCCTTGTCTCTCTTATGAATAAGATAAGGGTATCCCCCTATGATACATATTTTATTGCCCCCGGATTACCACATGCCATTGGTGAAGGGGTATTTATGGTTGAAACTCAGGAACCCTCAGACTTTACATTCTCTCTAGAGCGTAGATGCGGAGATATTATATCTACCGACCAGAAGTGCACATTAAATTTAGGATGGGATTTATCTTTGGATGCTTATGACTATACCCCATACTCAGAGTCAGATATAAGAGAGAAGTTTGGGATGAAAAAGGAGCTAATATCTGGGACAGATAAGGGTAAGATTTATAACCTGAATGGTGGTAGCTATATGAGGTCATGCTTTGAAATACTCTTCCTAGAAGGCATAAAAGATGTTCCTCTCTCTTTTAAGAGTTTTGCCTCTGTAGTAGTATTGAATGGAAGAGGTTATGTGATTAGGGAAGAGAAGGAATATCCAATAAAGAAGGGAGAGACTTATCTACTACCATTTAACTTTGGCGAGCATCGGTATGTAGGTGAAGAACCACTTGATATAGTTATATCCCTGCCACCGAGTATATAACTACCAGCCGTACCTCTCTGGACCCCAAGACTTCTTTATGTACTCCTGCTTTGCTAGTACAAGTATATTGGATGGCACGTCCTCGTAGGCTATAACACCTGGTCCTACTAGGCTGTAACAGCCTACCTTTACTCCAGGCATTATTATGGCATTTACCCCAGTCCTAGAGAAGTTACCTATGTATGTGGCATTGGCTCCTTCTTTTGGAAATTCAGGACGACCCTTTATCCTATGAATAGTGGACCTATCGTCAAACCTTAATGTTCCGCATACTGTAGCAGCACCTATATCTACAGAGTGTCCAAAGACTCCGTACAGTTCAGAGTAATGGACTACGTATACATTATCAAAGAAGACCCCTTCTATCTCTGCACAATGTCCTATATGACACCTATTCCCTATAGATGTATAAGCTCCTATCTGCGGATAGTTATAGATAAAGCAGTTATTCCCCACAACGCAAGGCCCAGTAAATATAGCTCCATTAGTTACAGTAGTATTGTCTCCGACTATGATATTATCCATAATTACAACCCTTGGACCTATATGAGAATTCTTTCCTAAGACTATTTTGCCCTTTATGTGGGCATCTTGAGATATAGTGGAACCTTCTGGAATTATATCTTCCTCTATAGATTTACACAGAAAGTCTATATATCTTCTATTTGCTTCGAGGATATGCCAAGGTTTATCTATATCAACAAAGAAACCTTCAGTTTCTATAGCATAAACATCTAACCCTTCCTCTATCATTACCTGAAAACTTTGGCTTAATTCAATCTCTTGTGGGGGCATACCTCCAACAGGGACATTCCTCATAAAGTTTGGTGTCTTCTCTAAGTATTGCAAATACTCTTTCCCTATAAAATAAACCCCACACATCCTGTAAGAACCAGCTCTCGGATGCCCTTCTATAGAGGTCACCTTACCATCACTAATACGTGGACAAATCCAGTCCTGAGGTTCTTCCTTATCTAGAGGAGATATAAGACAGGCAAGTCTAAAGCCTTCAGATTTTTCTATAAATCTCTCTAGGTCTTTCGGATGAATAACTATGTCTCCATACAACACTAGGATATCATCCTGAGGTATAACCTTTAGGGAGTCTATTAATGACTTGGCTGTTCCTAATTGCCTTTCTATCTCGATGTAGTTTATATTAGAAAAATCTCTTAAGGCATACTTTATATCCTCTTTTAGATAGCCAACTACCACATATATATCGAGATTGTACTTCTCCAGTTCTTCTACTAAGAGTTTTACTACCGGTTTATTGGCAACCGGGATAGTAGCCTTAGGCATCGTTTCACTGTAGGGCCATAATTTTGTCCCGAGTCCTCCAGCTAAGATTACCGCTTTCATAATCTCTCCTCCCTATTTATCTTCAGATTCTCAAAGACTGTGGATTCTACATTACTATAGACCTTAGGAATTATCTCTCCAAAGCAATAGTCAAAAGATAAGAGTAAAGCACCCACTACGGGTTCATACCTTGGTAGGACTATATCTGCATTTGGATTAAAAGAGTGTAATTCTGCCTTTATAAAATCTGTTAGTAGTGGACCCTTGGCTTTAAAGATGCTTCCTCCTAAGACAACTTTGACCTTTTCCCTCTGTAATGAAAGTCTTTTCATAATAGCGTATGCAGATAAAGCAGTCTCTCTTGCTATCATCTTTACTATCTCTACAGAGACCCTATCACCCTGATAGGCACATTCAAATAGTATCGGAGTTAAGAGTAAAACCTTACTCCTATCTATCTTACCATAGTAAAGTTTTTTGGCTAGAGAGACAAAATCGTTCTCTTGGAAAAACTCTAAGACCTTTTCGGCGAGTATTGTCTCTTCCCCTCTGCCATCATAAGCTCTAAAGACCCTGTGAAGTATCTCTCTTGAAATATCTCCTGAACCTCCCCAGTCTCCAAACATATATCCTTCTCCAAAGAGTCTTGCTTCTTCTCCAGATTTTCCAATCCCTACCGCATTAGTTCCCGTTCCCATTATCACTGCAATACCGTAAGACTCTTCTATTATCCCTGCCTTAAGGGCTGCTAATGTATCATTCTTTATTATTACCTTGCCTACTTTCTGTAACTTATTCACAGCTTCTTCTAACATTTCGAAATCTTCTGGAAAGTCCGCACCGGCGAGACAGAAACATCCTACATCTGCCCTTTCAATCCCTGCCATACTAAATGCCTCTGAGATTGCCTTATCAATCTCTTTCATAGCAGACTCTAAACCAAAAACCTCATAATTACCAGTTCCCCCTGAGCCAAACCCCAATACTCTTCCTTCTTCATTGGCAACGAGACAGTGAGTCTTAGATGCCCCTGCATCAACACCAAGTAGATACATACTCATCATCTCCTAAAGAATTGGGGGAGAAATTCTCTATTCTCCTCCAGAATCCTTTCTAAAAGACCATCAGCTACCGCCTTTGCTCCTACTAAAGGATGAACTAGAAGTGCCTGCTTTGCCTTTGTTATATTGCCCTCTACTGCTGATTCTACTGTTAGCTGTTCATAATACTTTACTGTCTGGGTTAACCCTCTTATGTAAGGTTCCAATCTTCCCATACTAATGGGCATAGCTCCATTACTACCTATAACACAAGGGACCTCGACAACTCCATTATCGGGAAGGTCTGTAATTGAGCCATTATTTAATACATTTACTATTTGTATATCTTTTCTATCTAAATAGATAGACTTCATAAGTTCTACCGCTGCATCTGAGTAGTGAGCTCCACCCCTCTGACTCAATTCTGGAGGCTTTTCTTTTAAAGATTCATCTTTATACTTCTCTAGAAGCTTCTCCTCTACCTCTAACACTATCTCCCCTCTTGTTTTCTCAGAATTCTTTTGGGTTTCTAAGACTTCATCCCTAAAATAATAGTAATGTAAGTAACTATTTGGTATCATATCTATCAGTTCTACTATTTCTCTCTCCTTCTGGGGAAGATTACCTTTTATCTTCTCTATGACCTCCTTAGTAACATCATTTCCCTTATGATATACCTTTCTCACCCAACTTAGATGATTTAAGCCAACGTAATCTAAATAGATATCCTTTATATCTATACCTAGAATACTGGCGAATCTATAGAAGAAGTTTATAGGAACATTGCACAGCCCTATAGTTTTTACTTTAGAATATCTCAACAGTGCCTCAGTAACTATTCCAGAAGGATTTGTAAAGTTTATAAGCCATGCATTATTGGTTAATTCTTCAATGTCTTTTGCTATATCTAACATAACAGGGATTGTCCTTAATGCATTGGCAAAACCTCCAGCACCTGTTGTCTCCTGCCCTATAATTCCAAACTCAAGAGGGATTTTTTCATCTCTTATCCTTGCTTTAACTCCTCCAACCCTTATCTGTGATATGACAAAGTCTGTCCCCTCTAAGGCTACCTTTCTCTCTTTAGTAAGTATTAATTTAATAGGGGCATTTGAACTCTCAATCATTCTCCTTACTAGACCACCAACAATATTGAGTTTCTCATCATCTATATCTATTAGCCGTAGCTCTTTTACTGGGAATACATCAGTATTCTTAATAACTCCTTCAACTAGCTCGGGGGTATATGTGCTTCCCCCACCTATTACAGTAAGTATTAATTGTCTCATAGCACCTCCTATTCTTCAAGGGTTGGGATGATAATCCCTATACGCTTTCCTATTCTACTTTCTCTACCTGCAGGATCTATAGCCTTACAGGTAACAAGATTTCTAGAAAAGGCTGGGACATTCTTTATATAGAAGAATCCGTCAGCCTTAGAATAACATTCTCCTCTTATAGAATCATTTACTATTACCTGAATCTTTACACCCGGGTCTGCGGTTCCTACAATCTCCAAAGTCTTATCTGTAATATTCATCTTTATAGAGGTAATTGTAGGTGGATTTACTGTCTCTTTTGGAGGGACGATTTCTAACTGTGGAAGGATGATCTTGAACTCTTTCATATCCGCAAGGGCAGTATTATTTAAGCCTTTTATGACTGGAAGTTTCATCCATACATTACTATCGCCAAATTTACCTTCTACTGTATATCCTGGTCTAATGAGTCCTCTAAAGAGTGGGAAAGCCCCCTCTAAGAAATTCTCATTTATAGGTGCAAGTATCATCCACTGTGTTGCTGTCCAAACCCCTTTAAGTTCAGGCGTATTTGCGTGTCTATTCGGTATGATTTGAAATCCTCCAGCCTCCTCTAGAGTAGCATCAATATACTCTCCAGTAAAGACCCCAGATGTAGAGATATCTATCACTCCGGGGTGATTAGCCCTTACCGAACTGGGACAGGCAAATAGAGTTCCTCCAAATCTTCCAGTTCCTTTTACAGCCCTCAATACCTTAGCTACTACTTCTTTTTCTGTGTCAGAGTAGCAGATATAGACATTACCATCTACCCTGTTTTCAAAGAGAATCTCTTTAGGCATTATTAAAGGTGCGGAAACTATTATTATAAGTTTATCCCCTATACTCGGGGTATAATTATCTGGAATTGGGGAAAGCTCTCCATCCCTTTCTAAGAATACCTTATTACCCACAAATGGAGCCCATTCCCTAAAGATAAGTGTTCCCCCCTCTATATTCGTTAGGATTCTGCTGTTTTGCTCAATAGAGGTATCAGTTACTCTAGGTATGACACTTATAGTTCTTCCAGATTTTTCAGGGGTATTTATTGGGTCTATTTCACTCTTTCCAACCGTTATATGTATAGCATTCACCGCACTAGCAGAAACTACCCCATTCTCTATGTATCCACTAGCCCTAAATGCATCAGGATTATAAGATAGAGCAGGTCTATCCACTTTGCCGAGAGCTATCCATCTATTTCCTTTATCTATACTAACCTCTATTACTCCTGAGTAGTCATTAGTTATCCTTAGTCTAAATAGCTCTATTTCTTCGTTTGCATAAGAGATAGAAGCAGAGAATAGTATGATTAAAGTTAGCAAAAAAGAGATTATATACTTCAAGTTTTTTGCCTCCTTCCAAAAATGTTGTATACTAATTATATACTAAAGCATACAGAAAGTTCAAAAAGGAGGGGAAACTTATGGATGTCTATGAGGCTATCAGGACAAGAAGAAGTGTAAGAGCCTACCAGAGCACCCCTGTTCCCGAAGATGCCCTAAATAGAATCCTAGAATCTGCAAGGCTAGCTCCATCTGCAGGAAATAGACAGGAGTGGAAGTTTATAGTTGTCAAAAATCCAGATACTATAAAGAAGATAGCGGAGGCAGCAAATAATCAACAGTTTATATCTCAGGCACCAGTAGTTATAGTGGCAGTTAGCCTTAATCCGGATAGGGTTATGAGTTGTGAAGTTCCCGCATATGCTGTTGATCTAGCAATAGCGGTTGACCACATTACCCTTTCTGCAACTGCAGAGGGGCTCGGAACCTGTTGGATAGGAGCATTCTCTCAGAGTAAAATGAAAGAAATTCTGGGAGTCCCTGACAAATATAAGATTGTAACACTTACACCACTTGGTTATCCTGCAGATTCTCCAAGACCAAAGATGAGGAAATCTCTTGAAGAGATAGTCTGCTACGAGAAATTTACCGAGTAAAAGTGGGAGCCTTCACGGCTCCCTAACTTTCTCTTCACCCCCACGGCTTTAGTATTACCTTTAGTGCTTCTCCAGTTTCTACTAAATTTAATCCTTTATTAATCTCATCTAGTGGAAGTATATGGGTTATAAGTTTTCCTACTTGGACCTGTCCGCTGGCTATAAGCTTTAGTGCTATAGCGTTATCCTTTGGAGAAGAGCCGTGACTTCCATGAACAAAGACCTCTTTATAGTGAATTCTATTTGTATTTATAGGTATCTCCTTTGTGTTTGGTGGAAGTCCACCAAAGAAGTTTACAGTTCCTAGATTCCTAGCCATATAGATAGCTTGAGCCTGGGCATCTCCAGAAGGGGCAGCAACTATAACTACATCGGCACCAAGCCCATCTGTCTCTCTAAGAACTATTTCAACAGGATCTTCCCTTTTTGCATCTATCAAAACATCTATATTGAAGTTTTTAGCTATCTCTAATCTTTTCTCTGATATCTCAGAAACAATAACCTTTGTTGCTCCTTTTGCCCTAGCTAGCATTACATGCATTAGTCCGATAGGTCCTGCCCCTATTACAACTACCGTGTCTCCAGCTTGTATCTTGGATAGATCTTGCCCATTTACTACACAGGCTAATGGTTCGGTCAAACAAGCTTCATCAAAAGAGAGATGCTCTGGTAATCTCTGAACTATCTTGGCATTTATAGCGTCCCTTGGGACAGCCATAAATTGAGCAAAACCACCTTGAAGTTGATAACCAAATGCTATAGCTCTTACACAGTTATTCTGATGTCCTCTCAGACAGTAGAAGCACTTACCACAGGGGACATCTGCACCAAGAACTACCCGTTCTCCTTCCTTAAATTCAGTAGTTTCTCTTCCTACTCTATAAACTATACCTGCTACCTCATGTCCAATAATCTGAGGAGGTTTTACATTTACGTGCCCTCTGTGAAATATCCTTACGTCGGAACCACAGATGGCAACGCTCTCAACTTTTAGTATAAGACCATCTTCGGGTAGTTCCGGATTTGGAAAATCCTCTTTTACTACCATATTATCTAAAGATTCAAATATTACTGCTTTCATTACATCCTCTCCCTTCTATTAAATTTTATCCAATGCATCTTTTAGTTTTTTCAAATTCTCTTCTATTGTTCCAGTACTCATAAATATTCCTGAAGTCCCCCCTATAAAAATTTCAGCTCCTACTTCTCTTAGCCTTTTACCGGTATCTATACTAATTGCCCCATCAACTCCAATCCTAACCGAAGGATTTTCTTTGTCTATAAGCTTTTTAAGCCTTTCTACTTTCTTTATAGTTTGCTCTATGAATCCTTGTCCTGCAAAACCTGGTTCGACGGTCATAACAAGAACCTCGTCTACCTCATGCAATAGAAAGGCAAGTGATTCAGGAGTAGTAATAGGATTTATCGCTACTGAGACCATTTTCTCTAGATTTTTTATATTCCTAGCAAGTCTGATAGGAGCTCTAGTAGCCTCTAAATGGAATATGATTATATCTGCAGATAAGAATCTATCTATAAACCTTTCAGGAACTTCAATCATAAGATGGGCTTCAAATGGAAGTTTAGAGACAGGTCTTAGACTATTTATTATATCGTGTCCTAGTGTGATATTCGGGACAAAGTGCCCATCCATAATATCGAAGTGGAATCTATCCGCACCAGCGGATTCTAATCTTCTAAAGTCCTCTTCTAGATTCCTAAAGTTCATACACATTACCGAAGGGCTTATCTCTACTTTCCTCATACTCACCATTTTAGATGACTTTGAATAGTTGTCAAGGCAATGATATACTATAGATTAGTGCAATTAGAATTGTTTTGTGTTAAAATTAACTTGTAGAACTTTATTAAAGGGGGCTGAGAATTAATGATTAAGGGAAAAGAGGGTATAGCCCTTATATTGGCAATAGTTTTTATGTTGGCAATAACTATACTTTTAACGGCAGTTCTACTCTTATCTACTCAAGAGATAAATGCTACTCAGCTTTATTTAGATAGTAATAAGGCTTTCTACTACGCAGAGGCTGGGGTAGAGTATGCCCAGGCAAGGATACTAAAGGCTGATCAGGAAGGAAACTTGGATGATAACTTTCTAAGTGAATTAAGTAGTATTAATACAGATAGTTATCTAAAATCTAGCTTTAACGATGTCAACATTAAAAGTGTCAACCTTACTGTGGTTCGTGGAGATTCTGCTCATAAATACAGAATGAGTTGTGAAGTTAAATATAATAAGGCTACAAGAAAAATTACTAAAGAGATAAGGATATTGTATCCTGGTTTATGGGATAAGGCAATGGCAAGCAATGGAGATATTAAGCTTGATGTAAATAATGCTCAAGGAGGAATTTTAGTAATTAATGGAAACATACACTCTAATAGTAATATTACTAGCAAAGATCCTATAACTATTAATGGGAATGTCTCTGCTACTGGAACTATAGATAATCAGATTAGTGTTAGTGATGGAAAGAGTAAGACCCCTAATGTACCATCCCTTTCTTTCCCAGATATAAATTTTGACGAATATAGAGCAAAATCAACTTATATTTATAACAATGAGACCGACTTTGTCAATGCCCTTAGGAGTGGGCTAATTCAGACTAGCCCTAATGAAGTTATCTACGTTTTTATAGATGGGGATTTTCACTTAAGAAACATAGAAGGATTGAATGTTTCTGGCCTTTGTATAACTGTAAACGGAGATATACATGTAAATAATACTACTAACATGAAGATAGACGGTGGTTCTAAAATGGTTACTTTTATATCAAAGAATCTAAAATATAACAATGATGCTAAGATTACTTTTGAAAACTGTATAATTTATACAGAGTACAATACAGATTTCACAAATATGAAAGCTGATGTTACTATACAGAATGGTGCAGTATATGCTAAAAATGGATATATAGGATTGGAGAATATAAAAAAGACATTTACAATAACTCATGGAAACTGGGGTTATCCTCAAGTTTCTCATCTATTTGATCAATACCAAGTTGAACTTTGGTCGGATGCTAGCATATAACTCTATCATATTTTGGAGGGATGATATTTGGAGGAGTTGCTCAAAGATTTAGACCTGTCTGTAGGTTTGAGTAGTGAGGAGGCAAACAAAAGATTAAAGATTTATGGCTATAATGAATTACCCGAGCCACCTAAGCCTACACTTCTAGCTCAGTTCTTAGACCAATTTAAAAGTATGCTTGTTTTGATTCTTATTGTTGCTGCTATTATCTCAGCATTCTTTGGCGAACTGATAGATACACTAGTTATAATTGGTATAACCATCTTAAATGCCACCTTGGGAGTAGTTCAACAGCGCAGAGCTGAATCTGCGTTAGAGGCGGTCAAAAAACTTGCTAACCCTACAAGTAAAGTCTTAAGAGATGGAAAGGTTCAAACTATTCCTTCTAGAGAGGTAGTTCCTGGAGATATCCTTATTTTAGAGGCTGGCGATAAGGTAAGTTGTGATGGGGTATTAGTTGAGGTTTATAGTTTTATGGTTGATGAGTCTACACTTACAGGGGAATCTATCTCTGTTGCCAAGACCTCTATAGCTAGTGGTGAATCTCCTAGTGAAGAAAGTATGGTCTTTATGGGAACCGCAGTTACAAAGGGAAGGGCTAAGGCTTTGGTAACAAGTACTGGCGTTAATACAAAGCTGGGTCAGATAGCATCTAAGATTAAAGAAGTTAAGAAGGATAAGACTCCTCTAGAAGTTCAGCTAGATGTATTAGGGAAAATTCTTGGTTTAACTTTTGTTGTTGTCTGTGCAGTGATACTTATTATGGGTATTATAAGAGGAATACCCTTCCAGGAGATGTTCCTTACCAGTATCAGCTTAGCGGTTGCTGCTATCCCAGAGGGTTTACCTGCAGTAGTAACTATAGTCCTAGCTCTAGGTGTAGCAGAGATGGCTAGAAGGAAGGCAGTAGTAAGGAACTTGCCAGCAGTAGAGACTTTAGGTTCTGTAACCGTTATATGCACAGATAAGACTGGAACACTTACTCAGAATCGTATGACACTTGTTGAGATATACACAGATGCAGTTCATCTTTCAGAGGAAAATCTCGATACATCTAGTGTCCCTTATGAAATCCAAAGGGCAATGGTTTTGTGTAATGACGCGACTAGAGATTCCGGTGATCCTACAGAGATTGCCCTTATATCTTGGCTACCAGACAAGATGATAAACGATTTAAGGTCTGCATATCCTAGAGTATATGAAGTTCCTTTTACATCCGAGAGAAAGAGGATGAGCACTGTTCATAAATTTAATAATGAGTATCTCATAGTTAGTAAAGGTGCAGTAGAAATGATACTTGACATATGTAATTACGAGTTAGTGAAAGAGAATAGAATTGTTCCTCTGATGGATACGAGAAAATCTGCCATTCTCTCTGTTGCAGAGGGTTTGGCATCTCAAGGCTTAAGGATATTGGCTATTGCAGAAGGGAAAAGTAAGAAAGTCCCTCGAACCGATGAGGAGGTAGAAAGTGGTCTAACATTTCTAGGACTTCTCTGTCTTAAGGACCCTCTTAGGCCTGAGGTAAAAGAAGCGGTAGAGAACTGTAGAAAAGCAGGTATAAGGCCAGTAATGATTACTGGAGACCATCAGGTTACCGCATATTCAATAGCTAAAGAATTGGATTTTCCTGAGGGAAGAGTCCTTACAAGTAATGACCTTGCCAAATTCTCAGATGAAGAGTTGGCAGAACATATAGAAGAGGTAAGTGTATTTGCCCGTATAAATCCATTAGATAAATTGAGAATAGTTGAGGCTTTTCAGAAGAAGCAGGAAGTAGTGGCAATGACTGGTGATGGTGTAAACGATGCACCTGCATTAAAAAAATCAGATATAGGCGTAGCAATGGGGCAGACAGGGACAGAGGTTGCTAAAGAGGCTAGCGATATGGTTCTTCTTGATGATAACTTTGCAACACTAGTCTCTGCTGTATTTCAGGGAAGAACTATATATGAGAATATAAGAAAGTTTGTAGTGTATCTACTCTCCTGTAATATAGGAGAGGTACTTATTATGTTTACTGCTATCATCTTAGGTTATCCAGCCCCTTTGTTGCCTCTTCAACTCTTATGGTTGAACTTAGTTACCGATAGCTTTCCTGCACTTGCTCTAGGTATGGAACCAGGGGAAGAGGAGATAATGTTCAGACCTCCTAGAGGCAAGAAGGAGCCTTTACTTACAAGTTATCATATGGGAATAATAATAACTCAGAGTATAGCGATAGCATTTGCCACACTTTTAAGTTTTATTTTAGTATATAATGGTAGTAATCTAAATGAGGCTAGGACCGTTGCCTATATGACGCTTGTTATCTCAGAGCTTATTAGGGTATTCTCTGCCCGATCTTTTGAGACTCCAGTTTATAGGATAAATCTATTCACCAATAAATTCCTATTCTATTCTATTCTTGGAGCATTAGGGTTACTTTTCGTTTCAGTATACCTCTCTCCCCTTGCCAAGATATTTAACAATGTAATCCCTACTATTAGAGATTTGGATATAATTATTCTCTGTGCATTTATACCGTTTATCATCTCAGAAATAGCAAAGTTTATTAGGAGACCATAACTTATGCAGAGTTTTTCCACTAGAGAAATAGCTGAAGCTGGACTTATGACCGCCATTATGGTCATACTTGCACTAGGTGCGTCTTATATACCTCTTATAGGGACATTGATAAGCTTCTTGTTCCCTGTCCCTTTAGTAATACTGTCACTTCATCATTCCTTAAAAACAGGGATAATGGCTCTTATAGTCTCGGGGATTATACTTATCCTTTTTACAGAACCTCTTTATGGGATAGGATTTTCTGCCAGCTTTGGATCTATTGGACTTGTTTTTGGCTATATGTTAAAGAATGGTAAAGGGGCAAATAGCACTGTGCTTTGGGGGGCATTGGCATTCTTATGTGGTGTAGTACTTGTTGCATTCCTCTCTTTCATAATTATGGGTATAAATACCTTTGAACTCTACTTTAAGATGTATGAGGAAACCTTTCCGACAGTTATAGGTATATATAAAAAACTTGGTCTACCTACCGACCAACTAGATGCGATGAGTAAAAATTGGCAGGAGATTATGAAGTTTATAAAGCAGGCCCTACCGAGTATGCTTCTAGTTGGAGGAGTTATAATCTCTGCTATTAACTATTGGATTGCCCATCATATTCTAAAGAGGATCAAGATAGAGATACCTCCAATCTCTTTTTCTAACCTAAGACTTCCTCCGATAACGATATTTTGTTTTCTTCTTGCATTTATCCTTACCGCTATTGGAATCAAAGACCCCAAGAGCCTAATATATAATATTGGCATAAATCTTCAGGTCATCTTTAGTGTCCTTTTCCTTTTAAATGGACTTTTGGTTGTAAATTTTTGGTTTTCTAAATGGGGCTTAACTAAGGCAATTAAGATAGTAATCTTTATCTTTATCATCTTTCAGCCTATCTTTTCTCAAATAGTAACCTGGATAGGGATGCTTGACACTATCTTCAAATTCAGAAAGACAGAAGAAAATACCTTATAAAGAAAAGGAGCGTATTCTATGAAGTACAGCTCACTAAAAGATAAAAAGATTACTGTTGTTTGTGGCTGGATATCGAGAGAAAGAGAAGTATCTCTAAGGTCTGGGAAAAAGATATATGAGGCTTTATTAAGGAAGGGGTACAATGCTATCTTGGTTGACCCTAAAGAAGATGGTTGGGAACCAGTATTAAAAGGAGATGTAGTCTTTATCGCTCTACATGGAAAACCCGGAGAGGATGGAACTGTTCAGGGTTTTCTAGAGACCTTTAACATACCATATACAGGTTCTGGGGTTTTGGCTTCGTCCCTTGCTATGGATAAGGTTGCAAGTAAAAAGATATTTATCGCTTCGAGGATTCCTACTCCGAGGTATTTAAGTCTGGAAGATTTTAGAAGTATAGAAGAGTTTATTCTAAAATCTCTTGAACAGATAGGATTGCCTCTAGTAGTGAAACCTGTCTCTGAAGGTTCTAGTATAGGTGTAAGTATAGTAAAAGATGAGAAGGATTTAGATGGTGTAGTGAGAGATACTATAGATAAGTTTGACAACATCTTTATAGAGGAGTATATAGAGGGAAGGGAGATAACAGTAGGTGTTCTAGATATAGATGGAAAACTTACCGCTCTACCAATTTTAGAACTTGTTCCTAAAAATGAATTCTATGATTATACTGCTAAGTATACGGCAGGAATGACTGAGTTTGTGATTCCTGCAAGGATGAATGAAGAGAAGTATAAACTAGCTCAAGAGATTGCTTTAAGAGCTCATAAAGTCTTAGGTTGTGTTGGCTTTTCTAGGGTAGACCTTGTTACAGATAGAGATGATAATCCGTATGTCCTTGAGGTAAATACAATTCCTGGTATGACAGACTTAAGTGACCTGCCTGCAATGGCTAAAGCCTATGGGATAGAGTATGAAGACTTAGTAGAGATTATGTTATACTCTGCATTAAAGGATAAAAAGTAAGAGGTGATGGGTATGAAGCGTTCTGAGATAAATAGAATCTTAAAAGAGTCTATCTCTTTTATAGAGAGAATGAACTTTCATCTTCCTCCATTTGCTTATTGGACACCTGAAGACTGGGAAGACAAGGGGGAAGAGTATGATGAGATAAGGGATAATATGTTAGGTTGGGATATAACTGATTTTGGTAAGGGAGATTTCTATAGAGAAGGCTTAGTCCTTTTTACTATAAGAAATGGAAATCTGAATATAAAGAAATACATAAAGCCATACGCAGAGAAGATTCTTATAGTTAGAGAAGAGCAGATAACGCCTTTTCACTTCCACTGGAGCAAGATGGAAGACATTATAAATCGTGGTGGAGGAAACGTATTGATACAGCTCTATAATTCAACCGAGGATGGTAATCTTGCAGATACACCTGTTCATGTCTCAATGGATGGGAGGAACTATACCGCCCCTGCAGGAACGATTGTAAGGTTAACCCCTGGAGAAAGCATTACACTATTCCCTAAAGTCTATCATAAATTCTGGGGAGAGAGAGGAACCGGTTTTACCCTCTTAGGAGAGGTATCTTCTGTAAACGATGATAATACCGATAATAGATTCTTAGAACCAATTGGCAGATTCCCAACAATAGAAGAAGACGAACCACCATTTAGACTATTAGTTATAGACTACAAGAAGGGAGTTTAAATATGAAAGAATTAAACGAAATAATGTATAAGGCATGGAAACTTGGGATACTTATCCCTGCGTTTAATTCCGCTTACCTTCCTATGGTAAAGACTATAGTTGATACTCTAAAAGAAGAGAGAACATTCGGTCTTGTTGAAGCATCCCGTCCTGATGTGGAAAAGTTTGGAGCTAGAAGTTTTGCCAGTGTAGCAGAGGAGTTCTATAAATATGCGGACCTTTACTATACAAGGCTTCACCTTGACCATGTCCCTGTCATAGATGAGGACGGAAACCTAGTCGATTGGGAGAAACTTATAAAAGAAGGTTTAGAGTTGGGATATCACTCTGTTATGATTGATGGTTCTAGGCTACCATTAGAGGAGAATATATCCTGTACGAAAAGGGTTGTGGAGATAGCTCATTCTAGAGGTATTCCAGTAGAGGCTGAGCTTGGAGCAGTCTTTGGGCATGAAAAGGGCCCATTACCTCCATATGAGGAGCTCTTTAACTCCAAAAAGGGATTTACATCTATAGAATCCGCAGAAGTCTTTGTGAAAGAAACCAATGTCGACTGGCTTTCTGTAGCTATTGGAAATATCCATGGGGCGATATCTGGTGTAGCAAAGGACCAAAAGAAAATCTCAGCGAAGCTTGATATAGAGCATCTAAGGAGATTAAAAGAAGTCACTCAGAGACCTTTGGTTCTTCATGGAGGCTCTGGTATAAGGATAGAATACCTTAAGTCTGCTATAGAGAATGGGATAACAAAGATTAATATAGGCACAGAGATAAGGCAGGCTTACGAGAATGGATTAAGAGAGAGTAATAATGATATATCTTTTGCCTGCGCTAAGGTGGCAGACAAGATAAGAGAACTTATAGCATTATACGGGATAAGGGGGAGTGTAGATAGGCTATACTCTTAAGACTACTTTCAATATTCCGCTATCTTTCTTAGCTAATTCTTCAAATGCCTCTGGTCCCTCTTCAAGAGGGACTACTTTACTTAACATTTCTTCTATATTTATCCTCTCTAGAAGGCTTACTGAATCTTTAAACTCTTCTATTGTAAAGGTATAAGTTCCAAGTATCCTTAACTCTCTAGTTACTATATTCTGCATATCTATTATAATATTCTTCATAGAATTTCCAACAAATACACAAGTTCCCCTATTTTTAAGAATATTTAGAGCTTGGTTTACCGTCACCTCTAACCCGACCGCCTCAAATGCTACACTTATACCATCTGGGATAGCTTGAGATATCAATGCTTTTATATCTTCTCTATCTGGATTCAAAGCAATATCTCCTCCAAGTCTTTTAGCTATCTCGAGGCGTCTATCGTTTATATCTGAAACTATAATGTTTCTTGCACCACCAAGTTTTACTATCTGAAGAATCAATAGCCCAATAGTTCCAGCTCCAACTATCAAAACATTCTGATTTAAAATATTCCCAGCTGTCTTTACTGCTCTATAAGCTACCGAGAGTGGCTCTAGGAATGTTCCTTTAATAAAGTCTACACTATCTGGTAGTTTCAGTATGTTCTCTTTAGGAACAGCCACATATTCAGCCATAGCACCATTTACGTTCATTACCCCAAAGACAGTTCTATTAGAGCAAAGATTCGTTAACCCAACCTTACAGAATTCACATCTGCCACAGAATCTTGCAGGATAGACAACTACTCTATCACCTATAGAGATATTCTCTACCTCTTCCCCTAAGGACTCGACTATACCAGTAAACTCGTGCCCCATAACCATTGGAGGGATTCTTCTACCAGTTATACCAAGGTATCCGTGGACATCAGAACCACATATGCCACAGGCTTCTACTTTAACAAGGACTTCATTTCTACCAATCCTTGGTTTCTCTATGTTGGATACTCTTATATCCTTTGGACCATAATACACTAATGCCTTCATTATTCTCCACCTACCTTATTCTTGATTAGTTCTCTAACATTTTAGCACAGCCTTTATCTATCTTACCACTAAAAGCTTATCGAGCGACTCTTTAATTTTTGCATCAGATGGGTAGCCGTATAATAAGGGAATTTTTTGACAAATTAAGTAAGAGATAATATAGTTAAAACTAGTATGATTATATATCGGAGGACTTTATGACTTCTAGGGAAAGGTTTTTAAATCTCCTAGAATATAAGCCGGTAGATAGATGTATCTATGGGGTAGGAATGGGTGCTTGGCCCGAAACTATCGAACGATGGAAGAGTGAGGGCTATGACCCTTCTAAAGAGCCTCTTTTTGATACTGATCGTTGGGTGTGGATAGGTCACTGGTTCTTCCCTAATCCACCATTTGAAAAGAAGATAATTGCTGAGGATGATAGAACTGTTCTCTATATAAATCATGAAGGAATACTTATGAGAGAAAGAAAAGACAATCCAATGTCATCAATGCCTCAATTTATTAGATTCCCTGTTGAGACTAGAGAAGACTTTCTTAAATTTATGAAGGAAAGGATGCAACCTGACCTCGCAAGCAGAATAGGAAGGGATTATGTTGAAAAGTTACAAGGCTATAGAGATAGGGATTATCCATTAATAATTATTTCTGATAGGTGGGGAGGATTCTTTGGTCCATTGAGAAACCTAACTGGCATAGAAAGACTCTGTATGCTATTCTATGATGACCCTGCCTTTGTAGAAGAGATGATGGATGCTATAGCAGACTTTATAATAGCGATGATGGATCAGATACTGAATTACACTGATATAGATATGTATGGTTTCTGGGAGGATATGGGTTATAAGACAGGACCATTAATCAGTCCAGATTTTGTTAGGAGGTATATGTTTCCTAGGTATAGAAGGGTGGTAGATTTCTTACATTCCCGTGGAGTAAAGTGGATCTCTCTAGATAGTGATGGAAATATAACATCCCTGATTCCTATATGGCTAGATGCAGGTATAAACTTTATATACCCATTTGAAGTTCAGGCAGGAATGGATGTAGTAAAAGTTAGGAAGACATTTGGAAAAGAGTTAAGGATGATGGGAGGAATAGATAAGAGAGCTATAGCTGAGGGACCAGAAGCGATAGAAAGAGAGCTTAGAAGAGTAGCTCCACTAGTAGAAGAAGGAGGATACATTCCCGCCCCAGACCATAGCCTTCCTCCCGATGTATCATTCAGTAACTATTGTTACTATATGAATAGATTAAAAGACTTAGTGGAAGGGAGAATATGAGATGACTAAGAGAGAAAGAGTAGAGAGGACTCTGGATCTACAGGAGACGGATAGGGTACCTGTTTATGACTTACTCTATAATGATGCAGTAATACAGTACTTTACAGGGAAAGTCCCGCCACTTGGTGAGGAAGGACTAAAAATAACCTGTGAAGCTATATCTAAGATGTTAGATATGACAAGAAGTGTTACTGGACCTTCAGAGCCTGGAATTTATAAAAGAGAAGATGGTTGCATTATTAGACGCGAAAGATGGACATCTTGGATAGAAGAGAGACCTTTCAAGGATGAAGAAGGGGCAAAGAAGTGGGTGATTGAGAGTATAGAGAGATTAAAAAAGACAGATATTGAAGAGATGGCAAAGAGGTATCTAGAATATTTCAAAAAAGTATTAAGCTATATAGGGGACACGGTAGTTTTACATGCACAAACAGGTACAGGACTTGATGAGTTAAGACATAGCTTGGGGATAGAATTATTTTCGTATCTTTCGGCTGATGAACCTGAGCTTATCTCTGAATACCTTGATGCATATACTGATCTACAGGTCAAATTTATACATAGGATAGCTAATAGAGAACTATCTCCTTGTGCCCTTACCTATGGAGATATTGCATATAAGGAAAGGTTGTTACATTCTCCAGATTGGCTTAGAAGAGAGTTCTTTCCTAGACTAAAGAGACTAAATGATGCCTGGCATGAGCACGGGATAAAATGTCTGTTTCATTCGGATGGATATATAATGGATGTAATACCAGACCTTATAGATACAGGAATTGATGGTCTAAACCCAATAGAGGCAGTGGCTGGAATGGACCTAAAAGAGGTAAAAAGACTCTATGGAGACAGACTTTTTATAGCTGGTGGAATAGATGTAAGTCAACTCCTCTCTAATGGAACACCAGAAGAGGTTAGAGAAGTCTGCGAAGAGGCGATTAAGATAGGATATCCAGGATATTTTATAGGTTCCACAACAGAGTTAGATAATGGTGCAAAGTTAGAAAATGTTTTGGCTATGGTGGAGACTGCCTGGAATATTACATTCGAGTAGTTTTTATTCTTTAATTTACTGAAAAGAGTGTTGCATTACTTCAAATTGTTTATATAATATGATAGAATAGGTTAAAATACTTTTTGGAGGTGTAATAGATGGTAAATTTACAAGAAATTTCGGAAGCTCTAATTGTTGGCAATGCCAAAAAAGTTAGAGAGCTTGTTGAGCAGGCGCTGAAGGAGGGAGTATCACCTAAGGAGATTCTAGATAAGGCATTAGTCCCTGGAATGAATGTGGTCGGTGAGAAGTTTAAGAATAACGAATACTACGTCCCAGAAGTCCTTATAGCAGCAAGGGCTATGCATGCAGGTATGGACCTTATAAAGCCACTTTTAACCCAGACAGGTGCTTCTTATGTTGGTAAGGTTGTTATAGGAACGGTAAGAGGAGACCTCCATGATATTGGTAAGAACCTGGTAGCTATGATGTTAGAGGGAGCTGGTTTTCAGATAATAGACCTTGGAGTGGATGTGCCTCCAGAGAAGTTTGTAGAAGTTGCCAAGAATGAAAATGTTGACATAGTAGCGATGTCTGCTCTATTAACTACCACAATGCTTGCTATGAGAGATACGATAAATGCCCTTAAAGAGGCAGGGATAAGAGATAAAGTTAAGGTTATGATAGGAGGAGCTCCAGTAACCCAGAGATATGCCGATGAGATAGGTGCAGATGGATATGCACCAGATGCGGCTACTGCGGTAGAAAAAGCAAGAGAACTATTAGGCTTGAATTAATGATTGATTTGATATTGTGAGTAGGGGAGTTTATATGGATTCCCCTACTCATTATTTTTTTCATAGAGAAAATCTTGTCATTTCATGCATAAGTTCTTTTAGCTGTGCATAGGTTCTCTTATACTTATCAAAGTAGAAATCGTAAATAGGCTTATTCCTTAGATTAGGTTCTACTATACTTTTTATCTTTACCATCTGACTTGCCCCTTCTTTTAGATCTTTGAAGTACCCTGCTCCAACCGCACCAGCTATAGCAGAACCAAGACATCCAGCCTCTTCGACCTCAGGTATATAGATAGGCACTCCACAGACATCAGCATTTATCTGAAGCCATAATTTACTTCTAGTTCCTCCACCACAAGCATAAATCTCTCCAATATTTACACCTTTCGAGGTGATAGCTTCTATAATATTTCTTGTTCCATAAGCGGTTCCTTCATATATAGCTCTGTGTATATGATAGGGGGTATGTTTTAGGCTTAAGCCCCAGATGATTCCTCTAGCTAGAGGGTCTCTAACGGGACTTCTATATCCTTGCCAGTATTCTAAGAGAACAAGTCCTTCAGATCCAGGAGGAATCTCACTAGCTTTACTGTCTAGTTCTTCATAAGATGCACTTGTAAACTGGTCAGTGAACCATTTAACGACAGAACCAGTAGATGTCTGACCTCCCTCGAGGACCCACTTACCCTTTATAAGAGCATCTGGATATGGACCCCAGACTCCGGTGCCAAATACTGCATTATCAGTAATAACCATATGACAAGTAGAGGAACCCATAATCATACCCATCTTATTAGGGCTAGTGATATTTATCCCAACCATTGCTAAGTACGCATCTATTCCTCCTTCTGCTACAGGAATATTAGGGGGCAAACCCAACTCTTCTGCTACAGAAGGCAAGAGATAGTCTGAGACTTCTCCAATGCTTAATATATCTTTGGGCCATTTCTCTAAAAGTTCTTCCATATCCAATTTTTTAAGTAGATTTCTAGGAAAGCCACCCAATACAGATACGTAGTTCCACTTACATGTGGCGTTACATAGTGAGATTGTCCATCTTCCCGTGAGCCTATACATAAGATAATCCGTTGATTCTACTATATACCTAGCTCTATTATAGATTTCTGGTTCATTCCTCTTTAGCCACATAGCCTTTGGGATCATCCATTCGGCTGATTCATCATCTCCAGCGTATCTTAGAACCTCATCTTTTGTCACTGTCACCTCTTGAGCTTCTTTGAATGCCCTTACATCCATCCATAGAAGGGCTTTTCTTAAGGGGTTGCCATTTTCATCTAGAGGGACTACAGTACAAGCAGTAGCATCCAAACTTATTCCTTTGACCAATTTAGAATCTACTCCTGAATCTTGTAGGACTTTTTTCACTGTAAATTTCAATGCACTCCACCAATCGTTAGGGTCTTGTTCTGCCCAACCAGATGAAGGATAATAGATTGGATAATCCTTTGTAGCAAAGGCTAATGGCTTTCCCGTTTCATCAAATATACCTGTTCTTAAACTCTGAGTTCCACAGTCGATGCCTATAAAATACATAGGAACCTCCTCCTAAAAGAGTTTTAATTTATAATGAATTATAACACAACTTATATCTATTAACAAAGACCTCTTGACATTTTCTAATTTTCAATGTAAAATTTGGATAGTTACATAGAAAATAATGCGATAAGGGGTAAATAGATGACCGTTACCATAAAAGAGATAGCAGAAAGGTTAGGTGTTTCAACCGCTACTGTATCTAGGGCATTAAATAATACTGGTTATGTCAGCGAAGAGACGCGAAAGAAGATAATAGAAATTGCTGATGCACTAGGATATGAGAGATATAAAGAGAAAGAGGCTAGTAGGGTAAAGACCAATCTGGTAGGGGTAATCGTCTCTGACATAACAAATCCATTCTTTACCCAGATTGTTAGAGGTATTGAAGATGTCTTAAGCTCTTCTGGTTATAGTCTTTTGCTCTGTAATGCAGATGAGAATATAGATAAAGAGATTCATTATCTTAAGGTGCTTCAGGATAAAAATGTTGATGGAATCATTCTTGTCCCGGCAGGTGGAGACCATAAAGGTATCAAGGATATAGTGAACAGAGGTATCCCACTAGTACTAGTAGACAGATTGATAAACGGTTTGGATGTAGATGCAGTAATTATTGATAATGTAAGTGGTGCATATGAAGGTGTTTCGCATCTTATCTCTGAAGGTTACAGAAAAATTGGCATAATCATTGGTCCCCTAGAAGTAATGACAGCAAAGGAGAGACTTGAAGGATATAAAAAAGCACTTCAGGATAATGGGATAGAGTTTAATGAAGACCTTGTGGAGTTTGGAGAGTATACCCAGGATGGTGGATATAGAGCTGCTAAAACCCTTATCAAAAAGGAAAAACCAGATGCCATATTTGTGACGAACAATGTGATGACTACAGGGGCACTTCTTGCTATTAAAGAGCTTGGAATTAAAATCCCCAATGAGATAGGTATTGTTGGATTTGATGATTTAGAATGGGCTCCACTTATGAACCCTCCATTAACTACTATCTCTCAGCCCATATACTCAATTGGTTCAACATCTGCCCAGCTACTCTTACGAAGACTTGGGAGGAGTTCAAAGCTAAGAAAGGAGGTGGTAATCCTAAAGCCAAAGCTTATAATAAGAGAATCGAGTAAAAGGGGGAAGGGATGAGGAAGAAGGAAGTTTAGAATTCCTTACTTAAGAATAAAAAACATTTTGAGGAGGTACCTTGTAATGTTTACTAAGAATAAAAGATTTATATGTATTTTTGTGATTTTCTTGTTGTTAATGTTATTGATGAACGTTTCTTCTATTGCAGCTACTAAAAAATGGCAAGCATTACTCGATCCTAAGAAGCCAATCAGGCTTAAAGCAGCAATAATGTATACTAATCTTCGTCCCAATATGGATACTTCGGATATTTGGAAGTACGTTAAAGAGAAGACTGGTATAGAATTTGAAGTTACTATTTTAAAGAATCAAGATCAGGTCAATTTGATGTTTGCTAGTAGAGATTTTCCTGATGTAGCATTTAACATTGGAGCTCCTGTTAACCTTCTGATTGAAGCTGCTAAAGCTGGTGATCTGTTCTGTTTGGATGAGCTCTTACCTATTTATGCTCCAACATGGTATAACTTCTTCAGAGCTAAGGAAAACAATCTAGCTAACAAAGTTTCTTTAATTAATGGGAAACGATATACTTTACCTTTTATAGACTTTGCTCCTTATGATAGAGATCTCCGCGATCAGTGGTTTATTAACAATACTTGGATAAAGGAATTAGGACTTAAAATTCCTAAGACGACTAAAGAATTTAAAGAAGTATTACGTATATTTAAAAATAATGCTGGTAGAGGAAGTATTCCTAGAAACGTCCTTCCTTTCTATTTTATATTTGATAATTGGGTAGGAGGACAATTTGATATATATGGTACTTTTGGTGTAATAGTAACCACAGGTGAGTATCTGGCTGTAGAAAAGGGTAAGGTAAGATATCAAGCTGTTAATCCGTCTATAAAAGAACCATTAAAATATCTTAGGGATCTATATGCTGAAGGGTTAATACTACCCGAAATCTTTACCGATGATTTTAGTACCTATTTAGCAAAGACAAATGCTAATCCTCCTATGGTAGGTTCATATTTTTCTTATGAGAATCGTAATTTATCAGCTTTTGTAGCTATACCACCCTTAATGTCCCCTACAGGCAGGAAGCCATTTATGAGGCGTCAGACGTATATACCCAATCCGCCTCATGCCTTTATGATATTCTCTAAGAATCCTTATCCTGAAGCTACATTAGCTTTTGCTGAATGGGTAATCTCAGATTTAGAAAATATGATGACATTTTCACGTGGAATTAAGGGTATAGTCTGGGACTTTACTAAAGATGGTAAGGTAATAGATATCTTTTGGGAAGAGTCGCCTGATAAGATGGCTAAATATTCTAAGCAGTTAGGATTATGGAATAGTGCCTTTGCTCTAAGAGATAGGAGATTTCATTCGAAGCTATATTACAATAAGTTTAAGGAAATAGAAGGAACTCGTGCTTGGAATTTTGAACGTATTTATAAGAATAATGTATTCCCTAGAGAGTTTAGTTATGTTGGAGGAATTTTATCAAAAGAAGAAACAGAACTTATGAATCAGATAGGTACAGATCTTACTAACTTACGTAAAGTTACATTTGCAAAGTGGATCTCTGGTAAAGGAGATATAGATAAGGAATGGGATGATTTTGTAGCTAATTGTAAGAAGTTAGGTTTGGATAAGTGGCTTGAATTAAAGCAAAAAGCTTATGATATGGTAATGAAATAATAAATTTCTTTAAGATAAAAGGGGTATTAGGAGTAAGAAAAGTCTTTTTATCTTACTCTTGGTACCCTTATCTTATAAAAGATGAAGGGAGCATGGTATGCAAAGAAATTTAAGTATTAAGTCTTATAAAAAAACGTATATAACACGAATTGTGGAAAACTATGAATTATATTTATTTCTACTACCAGCTATTCTGTATCTTTTGATTTTTAATTATCTCCCTATGGCTGGTATTAT
>JACIXS010000099.1 GCA_014360335.1 bacterium
CAGCTCCTAGGCCATTACCCCTTTCTCTCATCACACTCATAGCATCTACTATATGATAACCAGAGGTTAACTCTCCTTTCCTATTTATATATCCCAAGAGCCCACAAGCAGACGGGATTCTAATTTCTCCTTCTAAGTACCTAGTTTTTATATCCCTCATTTCTGTTACCTCCTCGAGGTAAAATGTAAATATTTTCAAATGCAAATCCATCATTGGGATATAAAGATGCCAACCTTGGCTTAGGAGCAGACATCGCTTCTAGATGATGACCCTAAGACTCCATTGTCTTGGGTATCAATGAACTGTAGAAATAATTATAGTGAAAAATATCCCTCTGTCAATAGAAATGCTTCAGGCAATTTTGTTGACGGACAAATACTATTAGGTATATAATACTTACCAATAGTTTAAGACAATGAAGTCTTAGACTATTTCCCTCATCCAATGCCGGATTTCCCCAATGTAGGTTTAATGCTATTACTATTTATTCACTAGAAGACTGAAAGGAGGAAGATTATGGCTTTAAATAGTTATCCAAAGACAAAGGAAGAGATACTTAAGTATATAAAGGAGAATGATGTATATTTTATAGAGATTTGGTTTACAGATATCTTAGGATATTTAAAGAGTTTCACAATAACTTCGCATGAATTAGAGAAGGCTTTTGAGGAAGGTTTAGGGTTTGATGGTTCATCTGTAAGAGGCTATACAAGGATAGATGAGAGTGATATGATAGCTTTTCCTGAGCCAGCTACATTTTCTATCCTACCCTGGAGGCAAAAGGATAAGAAAGTGGCTAGGATGTTTGCTACCATAGTAGAGCCAAGCGGTAAACCATTTGAAGGGGACCCTAGATATGTACTAAAGAGGGTTCTTAAAAGAGCACAAGATATGGGGTTTACCTACTATGTAGGTCCAGAGTTAGAATACTTCTACTTAAGGCTCAATAATTCTCATCCAGAGGTATTAGACTGGGGTGGATACTTTGACCTAATCCCAAGAGATGAAGCTATAGATTTGAGACATCAGACTGTTCTTATCTTAGAGAATATGGGGATAGACGTAGAATTTACTCACCATGAAGTGGCTCCTTCCCAACATGAGATCGACTTTAGATATAAGGACGCATTGACTATGGCTGATATAGTTATGACAGCTAGGCTTGTTGTAAAAGAGGTTGCCTATATGAATGGAGTTTATGCTACTTTTATGCCTAAACCTCTCTTCGGCCAAAATGGTTCAGGTATGCATGTTCATATGAGTTTATCTAAAGATGGGAAGAATGCATTCTTCGATGCTAATGATAAGTACCATTTATCTCAGACTGCAAAATACTTTATAGCTGGTTTAATGAGGCATGCCAAGGAGATAACCCTTATAACTAACCAGTGGGTAAACTCATACAAGAGACTAGTTCCAGGATACGAAGCTCCCGTATATATATCTTGGGCATTGAGGAATAGGTCAGACCTGATAAGAGTCCCTATGTATAAACCAGGAAAGGAAGA
>JACIXS010000100.1 GCA_014360335.1 bacterium
AAGTATCCCTCTATCTCCCGTCTACTTTCATTAAGTTTTTCTTTTAAGTCATTTAATAACTCTATCGTATCTTTATCTCCATACCGCCATTTAGCTATTGTTACTCTTTCTTCTCCTGAACGTTTCATAAGACGTATAGCAAAGGCATCTTTTCCACTAAGACTCTTAGCCCTTTTTTTCTGTTTCAAAGGTTTTTCTTATCACTATCTGTAATGGAGTTTTATAATGGGCTATTACAACTCCCATAGAGGCTGTAGCCACTGGACCCATAGTCAACATATACCTACCATCTTTCTCTACAAAACCCGTCTTGTTATTCCAATTGACCTTTACTAATTCATTCTCTATCTCTATATTACCGGAAAATGCAGCTCTAAGTTTTCGTATAATATTAAAAAGATCTCTTAGATTTACTAAAGCCAGTAAATCGTCTCCGCCGGCATAGATAAGCTTACCTAAATATTCTTTTTCTACAATCTTTCTTACTAAATCTACTGAGAAGTTCCTAAGTGCAGTAGAGATAGAGGCATGAATGGCAGGGGTAAGCATTTTACGAGGTTTGTTACTTTGATTTTTAGGGAATTTCTCTTTTAGGCTTTTCTTAAATTCTTCTCCCAATTTCTTCCATGTTTCAGAAGTATAGGCGACTTCTACTTCTGGTAAAAGCTGTCCTGAGAGCCACTTTCCAATGTTATCTCCATCGAAATAAATCATAGCATAATACGAGCTTAAAGAACCTACTTCACCGACTAAGGCTTCTAGTTTCCTTCGCAATTCTTCTATTTTCTCTTCTGCTGTTTCTTTCCCTAGAACTTTACTTATATATTTTTGTCTTAAGTTTTCTTCATAAAACCACTCCCCTTCAAGATTTTCATTGTTATCAAAGAGCTCTGTAAGCTTTGGTATTGGTCTTACATTGAGGGAAGTACCTAGTGTTTCTTTTAAAATATTTTGATAGTTAAAATATTTATCTCTCGATTTATTTAATGCACTCTCTTTAAAATCTGCAGTAGCTATTTCTGCAGTAGATGGGAAGGTAAAGTCTTTAAAAACTTTCGTGCTTAACTTCTTTTGTAGATATACTTCAAAGGTTCTCTTAATAAAACATAAAGTACATAAGCCTTCTCCATCCTCTAGAAATTTTGAAGAGATTCTCTCCTTTGTAAGATCCTTAGCATAAGGGTTATATCTCTTAAACTTCTGTTTATTTTGACTTTCTTTAAAGAAGACTACATCTAACTCTCCACACACAGAACACTTTCTACCTTTTTCGCTGATCTTAAACTGAGTGAAATCTCTCAGATTCTTTCTTGTACTGAGAGATTTTTCTAATGCAGAGTAGAAAGGCTCATACAGTAAACCTATATTGGGGCTAAATTCTCCGTGTTTTTTTGCAAATTCCCAAACCTCTTCAAATGCTTTTATTTTCTCTTCTTCTAGGAAATCTCGTAACTTGTCTACTGTAATATCCGTATCTCCTATTTTCCAGGGAATAGCAGTCCAATATATATCTGGGAAGTGTGACAATTGACTATCTATTTTAGCTTTGACATCATCTGAAATTTCAATTTTTAATTCTCTTAAAATTATTTCCTTGATCTCTGCGAGTTTTTCTTTTACTTTGTCTGCCAGTCTATTTGCTAGGTCTTTAATCTCTCTACTGTTTGTGTATGGGATGATAGCTACGAATCTATTGGGTATTGAAGGCACAGTTAAAGCATCTTCGTTATATTCAATTAGTTTTATATTCAGTTCTGCTTTTAACCACCAATCCATTAGGGGCTGTTTATAGAGGTCCGGATAGATTATGGCGGTAGGACCAAAGTTGTTAATAATTTCTTCCATCGCTCCAAATGAGAGATAGGAAAGAATGAAACTTCCCATAAAGAAGTCTTGGGTCTTTCTCGCCTGAGATATGAATGATTGGACAGGTCCAATTGTAAAGAGAAGAAGAGAATTGTTCTGTAATAATGAATTATCTATAGTTTCTGCATTGATAGCAGCAGTTATCTTTAAATGTTCCCATATTGAATGGTCAGGAACTCTAGTATCCGATGGAAGAACAGGTAAATACTTTGCTATATCTTCGTTCTGAAGGTATTTAAAGGCTAAGTCTTGTAGATTCCTCCAAAGGAAGAAAAACTTCTTTTTATCTTCATATTCACTAATTGTTTCTAGAGTTTCGAAAAATTTGTTAAATCTTCCCATACTCTTTTCTAAATCTATAGAGACTTCTATTTTGCCATTACTGAAAGGATGTCTTATTTCTTTAAATTGCTGATAAACTCTATCCTTAGGAAGTAGACTTCTTTCCATACAGGATGCAATTCTATCTGGTCCATTTGCTTCTTCTAAGTTTACTATATTAAGCTTTCTGGCATATTCTCTCGCTCTACTCTCATGAGTTCTGATATCTAGACACTTATCTATACTATCATGAAAAAAAGCTTTTAGTTTTCGAGAAAATGTACTCATAACTCGATCTCCTCACTATTAGATGTCTCTAACCAACTAATAAATTCATTTAAAAGGTCTGCTTTAAATCTTTCCTTATCTTCTATATTCCAACTATTTTCTTTTTTAATTTCTTTACCTACGAAATCAATACCTCCTGGTGAAAGTTGTGTGACAATAGGATAATAATTATCATTCTCTACTTTTATAACTTTCATAAAAAGTGGAGAAGACCACCTCTCTGATAATCTTTTATTATCATAAGGAACTATTCTCACCCTAAACCTAGGATACATTACTGGCATTCCGAAAACCGCAGTTTCAAAAATTTTAGTTTTGTATTTGGTTCTAAAGTTCTTAAATTTCTCGCCTATAAAGTTTAAAGCATCTTTCCAGGAATTTTTAGGGTTAAATATTAGAATTTTACCATTTTTTAAAGTTGAATATTTAAAGGTCCCATTAGATTGATTAACAATATTCTTTATCATATTTATATTTTCACTAACCCACGCTTTTAAATCTCCTCTCGAATTTGCATTGCAAGTGAAACTTAATTTGCTTGATTCTGGATGGATGTTTATTACTCTTTCTACTACTATATTCCCTCCCCCTCTTCTTGCTCTTGTTCCAAATCCGCCGAGGTAAATAGCAAGCCAAAGTGATGCTAATGCCTGATCGAAAATTTGTTTTTCAAAGGAAGAAATATTAATTTTAAAAACATTGCCAGGTTTAATGTACTTTCTTATACTACTTTTTAAAGAGAAGGTAGAGTAATAAAGATACTTTAGCCCATTGGAATCTGGTATTTCTGACTGAACACAATCCCCTATAGAGAGGTCACTTCTATGGATTATTAGCTTTATCTTACTTTTTCCCTCTTTTTCTCCTGTCCCTCCAAAAATCTTATTTTCTTCTTCTTTTAATTTCTCAATATTATCTTCGGCTTTTGTTGCTCTCCACCAGAAGCGCATCATACCTTTAAATTCAGAAGGTCTTAGTTCAGGAGTTCTTCCATCGGCTCCAGCCATAAACATCGGAGTAATAACTTGACACTCTGCTATAAAAGCATACATTTAAATTACCCCCTTCCTTTATGGATAACAAGTGATAAGGTAATGGGCAACAATTTATTCCTCTTTACTAGTCATCTTCTAGGACAACTAAAGATAAGTAACAGGGTTATGGGTGAACTGTAACGGGTAATAGATAGAGACAAAATATCTCTCTTGAAACTACATTTACTCCCTTATAGGGTAGCTACAGACCTAATAAATTTTAAGTCCTAAATTTCTACGGACTCTACACTACAAATTTAGAAATATTATAATACAAGCTGTTCTAATTGTAAATGGGGGGAACAAACAGGGTAACTGTTTCTCCTAATTAATTAATACTTTAAGTCTTAAGGTCTATCGACCACAAATGAAACGATCACTTATTCGAGACTAGGAGATTCTCCCGTTCTAGAAGTCCTTATTTTTTCCATTATTTCTCTTGCAAGTAAGGAGAATTTATTTTTTAGCTCTTCAACCTTAAAACGGATTAACATTTGAACTGGCCATCTATCTAATTCGTTAGGGAAGTCTGTAACCTTTTCTAGAGCTACTGCAAGCCAGTACAAATCAAAACCCGGATCTTTTATAGAAGCAAGTTTTACCATATCCCAAAAGTTTTCAGTTTTTAATATAAAAAATATGTCTACTGCATCTCTAGGTTCAGCTCTTCCATATAGTGCCAAGAGTTTATCAATTATTAAATCTTTATAGCTATTGACCAGGATTCCTAAATCCGATTCTAAAGGTTTCTCAAATTTGAATGGAGAATCATAAGCTAATTGAACTCTTACAGTTTCTTCCTCCTCTATCTCAAACTCTACGAATGTTTCAAATCTCCTAATTACCTTAACCTGAACCAATTTTTTGAATTGTTCTTCGAGAAGCCTAGAAAAGGGTAGAATTAAACTTTTCTCAGAAGTAAAAAGGTCTAAATCGTAAGATTTCCTATGTCCTAAGTAAAATTCTGCTAAAGCAGTTCCACCTGTAAGATAAAAGTACTTTGAATCTTTTAATTTGGAAAAATAGTGTAAGATATTCTTCTGAGATTTACTGATAATCCCTTTCCCTTTTATTAGCAAAATACTCCTCCCAAAGTTTTCTTATCTCTTTAGGAAGATTTAAGTAGGGAAGAATTTCTTTTATTTCATCCCAATTTAGAGAAGCAATATCCTCTGCACGTCCATATGTCAATACTTGTTTTATGTACCATCTTCTCTGAAAAGAGTCATTTAGGTCTAGATCTTCCTTAGACCAGCTTATATATCTCTTCAATTAAAGTTTCCTCCCTTTGTCTAATTGTCACTTATTAATGTTTTGACAGTAATAATATATTGCTGTTAGTAGACTAAGACAGCGAACTACACCCTTTCCGTTTTACCTGCATAGAATCTGGACCCTAAAATTATATGTAAACCCTATGCTGTAATTTTGAGAATATTATAATACAAGCCGTTCTAATTGTAAAGACAGACGGTAGGTAGACGAAGCGATCTTATGCTATAATCCTAATCAAGTATATTTGAGGAGATAAGCATGCTAAAGGTAGCTCATACTACATCCGTGGTAGTTTTAATCTTAATATTGTTTATCAATTCTGCCTATGCTAATTCTGATATTAAAAGATTATTTACCGCTATCCCTTGGGATAAACAGCTACATTTTACTTGGGGATTTGTCTTAACCGCTACTATAACCGCTCTAACTGGTTCTCTTTTAGTAGGTATATCGGTGGCTATACTGTTAGAAGTTATCAAAGAGTATCTTATAGATGACTTTCCTGACCGTGAAGATATTATCTATACAGTTACTGGTGTTCTCTTTGGATATCTAATCTCAGATATGTTAGTAGACTTAGGAAAGGCAGAGACTAGTAATAATCTTTATTAAAGCCAACCATACTCGTAACCAGTCTCATATAACGCTACTATATTTTCTGGTGGACTTATCGGTTGTATATTATGGCAGGGGGCTATAATATATCTACCATCATAACCAAGGATTTCTATGTTTTCTATAACCTCTTTCTTTACCTCTTCTACCGAACCAAATGCTAGTGTATACTGGTTATCCACTCCTCCATGGAATACCAGCTTATCTCCGAAATCCCTCTTTAGCTCTTTTCTATCCATCCCTTTGCATCGCCACTGTATAGGATTTAGTATGTCTATCCCAATCCCTATAAGGTCTGGGATAATCTTTCTTATGGCTCCATCATTGTGGTGAAATGCGTATACCCCTGCCTGATGTGCTAGGTCTACCATCCTCTTCATCCTAGGGAGTAAGAACTTTCTTATATGTTCAGGAGAGATCATAAGGTCTGTCTCTCCTCCCATATCTTCGGCTACATAGGAGAAGGTTACCTTTCCTGGAATCTGCTCGTATATCCTTACAGTATTCTCATAACAGAAGTCAAACAGCTTATCTAGACAATACTCAACAATATCGGGATGTAAGATCAAATCTATAAATGCCTGTTCCTGGCCTCTAAGATTTTTATATATTAGAAATGGTTCAGACCCACCACCTTGGATGGGGTACTCCTCTTTCCCTTTTATCTGGTCTGGAATCACACTATAATCAAACCAATCTACGGTAGGCCATACATAGTTCTTTTCTATCTCTTCCACCGTTTCATATTTTGCTAATGGATGGTATACACACTCTGAGTAAACCCCAGTGCCATAATCTACGTCTCTATATTTGCATCCGTACATATCTGTATGAGGTTCTAATTTGGGTCCTATATACCTAGGTGCTACTCCTACTGGTCTATCTATGTGTAGTTTTTTATACAACTCTTCTTGGTTAGAACATCCTAGATATCTCATTAAGTTTTGGGTGGTTTCCTGAGTGGCCCAATAGTCCATTGGTAATCTATCAGGTTTTTCTCCTTTCAATACCGCTAACCATCTTTCTCTCGGGGTCATTGATTCTTTCCGCATAACTTTCCTCCTCTTTTATTAATCTTTTCCATTTTATCGTATAATATTTCTGTACTGATTGTAAAGAGAATAATTTGACTATCTTTATAAAAATTATTATAATTTAGCTACTAAAATTTTAGCTCTCTAGGAGGTAACTATGGAAAGAGAATGGGGTTTTGAAACATTAGCTTTACACGGTGGACAGGAGGTTGATCCATATAGCTTATCTAGGGCGGTGCCCATATACCAGACTACATCATACCTTTTTAGAGATGCAGACCATGCAGCAAGACTATTCGCGGTAGAAGAAGAGGGAAACATATATTCTAGGATAATGAATCCTACTGTAAGCGTATTTGAAAAGAGGGTTGCTCTTCTTGAAGGTGGGGTAGGGGCTTTAGCCACATCTTCTGGACAATCTGCTGAGCTTATTGCCATATTGAATATAGCTAAAGAAGGGGACGAGATAGTATCAAGTATGAGTCTTTATGGTGGAACTTATAACCTTTTTGCTGTTACTCTAAAGAAATTAGGTATTACTGTCCGTTTTGTAGACCCTTCTGATCCAGAAAACTTTAGAAAGGCTATCACATCTAAGACAAAGGCTATCTATGCAGAGACGCTTGGTAATCCTAAATTAGATACATTAGATATAGAGAAGGTAGCAGACATCGCCCACGAGGCAGAGGTTCCTCTTATCATAGATAATACTATTCCTTCCCCGTATCTTGTTAGACCTATAGACCATGGAGCGGATATAGTGATTCATTCTGCTACTAAATTTATAGGAGGACATGGAACTTCTATAGGTGGAATTATAGTTGATAGCGGTAAGTTCAACTGGAATAATGGAAAATTCCCTGAGATTACTGAGCCTGATGCGACCTACCATGGACTTAAATACATAGAAAAATTTGGAGATTCAGCATATATAGCTAAGGCTAGACTTCAGCTTATGAGAGACCTAGGAGCCTGTATGAGCCCTTTTAATGCCTTTCTCTTTCTGTTGGGGCTTGAAACTCTGCCTATAAGGATGGAGAGACATAGCGAGAACGCTATGAAGGTAGCAGAATTTTTAAAGAATCATCCAAAGGTAAGTTGGGTAAATTATCCTGGTCTTCCAGATAATCCATACTATAGTATAGCTAAGAAATACTTTAAGAGAAATCTTTTTGGCGCTATAATTGGTTTTGGCATTAAGGGAGGATTAGAGGCAGGGAAGAAGTTTGTAAATAATGTAAAGCTCCTCTCCCATCTTGCCAATATAGGAGACGCTAAGTCCTTGGTTATTCATCCGGCTAGCACCACTCATGCCCAACTTACACCTGAAGAACAGTTATCTGCTGGTGTAACCCCAGACTTTATAAGACTATCTATTGGTTTAGAAAGTATAGATGATATAATTTATGATATAGACCAAGCACTTAGTAAGGTGTAAGAGATGGAAGAACCCCTATATGTAGAGACACAGTATTATACATTTGCCTACCCTCCAAATGAATTAGTGTTGGAGAGCGGAGAGAAACTAGGTCCTATAACACTTGCTTATGAGACTTATGGCGAGTTGAATAAGGATAAGACCAATGCCATACTGATACTCCATGCGCTCTCTGGAGATGCCCATGTGGCTGGATACCATAAGGGGGATAGGAAGCCTGGATGGTGGGATAATATGGTCGGTCCAGGAAAGGCATTTGATACTAATAAGTACTTTGTTATATGTTCTAACGTTATAGGAGGATGTAAAGGCTCTACCGGACCGTCTTCTATAAATCCAGCCACAGGAAAGCCATACGGTCTTGACTTTCCTGTCATAACTATAAAAGATATGGTAAATGCTCAGAGATATCTTATAGATTACCTGGGCATAGAGAAGCTCTTATGTGTAGCTGGTGGCTCTATGGGTGGTATGCAGGTCCTCCAGTGGACGGTGAGCTATCCTGAAAGGGTAAGGTCTGCTATCCCGATAGCTACCGCAAGTAAGAACAAGGCTATGCAGATTGCATTTAACGAGGTTGGAAGGCAGGCAATAATGAGTGACCCAAACTGGAATAGGGGAGACTACTATGATAAGACCCCTCCCAACACTGGATTAGCTATAGCCCGTATGGTTGGACATATAACATACTTGAGTGAAGTCTCTATGGAGCAGAAGTTTGGTAGAAGATTAAGACAGAAGGAGAAGTATGGGTATGACTTCTCTATAGACTTTGAGGTAGAGAGCTACTTACACTATCAGGGGCTTAGTTTTACTCAACGATTTGATGCTAATAGCTATCTCTATATTACTAAGGCTATTGATTACTTTGACCTAGCTAATGGATACGGTTCACTCTTTGAAGCCTTTAGCAATTCTACACATATAAAGTTTTTGGTCATCTCTTTTAGTTCCGATTGGCTCTATCCACCTTCTCAATCTAAGGAGATAGTAAGGGCACTAGAGGCAAATGGGATAGATGTCACATACAGAGAGATAGAATCCTCTTATGGGCATGATGCATTCCTTCTTGAGACAGAGGAACAGAGTCGTATCATAAGTAGTTTCTTAAAGTATGTATACGAGGAGATAAAATGAGAAGGGATTATGAGATTATAAAAGAACTCATAACTGAAAACTCTAAGGTTTTAGACCTAGGGTGTGGCAATGGAGAACTCTTGGCTTATCTTAAGAAAGAGAAGAATATAAAAGGGAAGGGGATAGAGATAAATGGCCAGAGGGTCTCTGAGAGTATAGCTAGGGGAATCTCCGTCTATCAGGGGGATATGGAAGAGGTTCTTCCAGAGTATCCCGATAAGGCATATGACTATATTATAATAAGTCAGACGCTTCAAGAGGTAAGGAATCCAGAATTAGTCCTTACTCATGCTTTGAGGGTAGCAAGATTTGTTATAGTAAGCTTTCCAAACTTTGGACATTGGAGGGTAAGGTTTTATATACTGTGTAGGGGAAGGATACCTCCATCTATAGGTGGCTTTAACTATACCTGGTATGAGACTCCAGATGTTCATCCACTAAGTATAAGGGATTTTGAGGATTACTGCAAGATCAAAAATATTAAAATAGTTAAAGCTTACTACCTAGACCGAGATAGAAATATTATTATAAGCCCTAACTTCTTTGCTACATTAGGAATCTATATGATTACTCAATCTTCATAGAGTTCTGTAGATAGATATCTTTCTCCTGTATCTGGCAAGATTACGACTATAAGCTTTCCAGTATTTTCTTCTCTCTTTGCCACTTCTATTCCAGCATAGACCGCTGCTCCACTAGAGATTCCAGCTATTATTCCCTCTTCCTTGGCTAGTCTTCTTGCGGTCTCTATGGCAGACTCATCGCTTACCTTTATTACTTCATCTATAACCTCTCTATTTAAGACGTCTGGTATAAATCCTGCACCTATACCTTGAATCTTATGGCGTCCTGGATTTCCTCCTGATAACACAGGAGACTTTTCTGGCTCAACCGCTATCGCTTTAAAGCTAGGCTTTCTTGCTTTTATTACCTCTGCTACTCCAGTTAAGGTTCCTCCGGTTCCTACACCTGCTACTAGTATATCTACTTTGCCATCAGTATCTCTCCATATCTCTTCTGCAGTGGTTCTCCTATGTATCTCTGGATTGGCAGGATTCTTAAACTGATACGGGATAAAGCAGTTTGAGTTGGAACGAGCTATCCTCTCTGCCTCTTCAATTGCTCCATTCATCCCCTTTTCTCCAGGGGTTAAGACGATTTCTGCACCAAGAGCCTTAAGTAATTTCCTCCTCTCTACACTCATTGTTTCTGGCATTACTAATATGCACTTATATCCTTTTACTGCACATACCCAGGCTAAGGCTATACCTGTGTTTCCACTTGTAGGCTCTACTATAATGGAGTCCTTGTTTATCTTTCCTTTCTTTTCTGCATCTTCTATCATACTGACCCCTATCCTATCCTTTACACTGCTTGCAGGGTTAAAGAATTCTAATTTTGCTACCAGAGTAGCCTTTGCATCTCTAGCTATCCTGTTGAGTCTTACTAAAGGAGTATTACCTATTAATTCGGTCATATCATTTGCTATTCTGCCCATATCAAGCCTCCTTTGCTTTTGTTTTATATATACTTAAGAAAGTATATCATATTACTATAGTTTTTGTAAACCTATTGACAGATATAAATTTAGTATGCTAATATTTAGACATCTAAATATTAGGGTAGGAGATGTAAGATGTTTGATAAGGAAGACGAATCTCTATATTCGTTACTATGGCAGATTATAAGACAACATTTTATAAGGCATCACCGTCTTTTGAGTAAGATTGGACTTCATAAGGGACAGCCTCCAATCTTGGCTATGCTCTGGGATAGGGATGGCTTAACTCAGACGGATATAGCAGAGGAGTTGAAACTTAGGCCATCTACTGTAACAGTAATCTTAAGAAGGATGGAGAAGGCAGGACTATTAAAGAGAGAGCCTGATCCGAAGGATATGCGTATCTCTCGCGTCTATCTCACTCAAAAGGGAAAGGAGTTAAGAAAGGATGTGGAAGAGATAATGAAGACTATGGAAGAGGAATGTTTCGCTGGTTTTACTTTCGAGGAGAAGATTTTACTTAGAAGATTCTTTATCCAAATAAGGGATAATCTAAAGAGGGTAAACAATGAAGAGGAAAATTGTTAGCTATCGAAATAATATCTGGAGGTAGAGGATGAAGAAACTACTAGTTTATCTAAAACCCTATTGGAAGGTAGCTCTTTTAGCTCCATTACTTATGGTGATAGAAGTTATTTGTGATTTGTCTCAGCCAGCATTACTTGCTAGGATAGTTGACTATGGTATAGCAAAAGGAGATATTTCTTTTATCTTGAGGACTGGATTATTAATGGTTGGCATAGCCTTTATTGGTATGATAGGTGGGGTAGGATGCACTATTGCTTCGACTATAGCTAGTCAAGGATTTGGGACAGATCTAAGGGCTAGTGTATTTAGGAAGATTCAATATTTCTCTTTTTCCAATCTGGATAGATTTAAGGCTTCTACATTAATAACACGTCTTACAAATGATATAACCCAACTGCAAAATCTTGTAATGATGTCTTTAAGAATCGTAGTTAGGGCTCCTCTATTATTCTTAGGTGGCATTATAATGACGATATATATAAACTATAAGCTTGCCTCTATACTTGTTTTTGTCATTCCTCTTCTTATTCTTGTTTTTACCTACATGGTAAGGAAAAGTTTTCCTCTATTCACTATAGTTCAGCAGAAGATAGATAAATTGAATGCGGTTATACTAGAAAACTTACTAGGGATAAGAGTAGTAAAGGCATTTGTCAGAGAAGAATTAGAAAAGCTGAGATTTAATAATGCCAATGAAGAACTTATGCAGGCTTCCCTAAACGCCTTTATGCTAATGATAACCTTTATGCCCCTTATAATGCTGATTATGAATATAGGTGTAGTTTCGGTCCTTTGGTTTGGAGGGTTATTGGTAGATAGAGGGGATATGCATGTTGGTCAGATAATGGCTTCAGTAAACTATATAACTCAGATCTTATTTTCGCTAATGATGATAGGTAACATCTTTGTCTTTATAAGTAGGGCTAGTGCATCAGCTGAGCGTGTAAATGAGATCTTGGACGCTGAGGTGGATATAAAGAATACTTCGAATCCAGATAGAACCCCAATAACTAGAGGAGAGGTCATATTTGATAATGTTTCTTTCAGCTACGATGGTCAGGGAGGAGAACTTGTCCTTAAGGATATATCGTTTACTGCTTCGCCAGGAGAGATAGTTGCAATATTGGGGACTACTGGTTCTGGAAAGTCTACCTTGGTTAACCTTATACCAAGATTATACGATGTCACCTCTGGGAGAGTACTGGTAGATGGAAAGGATGTTAGAGATATTGACCTAGAGGTTTTGAGGTCTGCCATAAGTGCTGTTCCACAGGAAACAATCCTTTTCTCAGGAACCATAAGAGATAATATCCTCTGGGGAAACGAATCCGCTACCGAAGAGGAGGTTATAGAATCCGCTAAGATAGCTCAGGCACATGATTTTATAATGAGTTTTCCTGAGGGATACGATACAGTAATTGGACAACGTGGGGTAGACCTATCAGGTGGACAGAAACAAAGGATAGCTATAGCTAGAGCTATTATAAAGAAGCCTGTTATATTGATTCTTGATGACTGTACTAGTGCAGTAGACCTTGCTACTGAACAGCGAATCTTAAAGGGACTGAAAAGGCTTAAAAGGTGTACTACATTCATCATTGCCCAACGTATAAGCACTATTATGAATGCGGATAAGATCTTGGTTCTCGATGATGGAGAGCTTATAGCTCAAGGCACCCATTTAGAGTTACTCCGGAGCTGTCCATTGTACCAAGAGATATACAAATCTCAGATGGGAGAGGAGGTATTAGTCGATGCTTGATCACAGAGGACAGAGAGGGTCTGCTAGTCCGAGCTTTAGAGGACCTGGATTTAGAGGAGGTTTTAGAGGTCCTGGTTTTGGTCCTCCTGGAGCACATTTTGTCCATGGTGCTGTAAAACCAGAGGACCCTAGAAAGACTCTGAAGAGGTTTTGGGAATATCTTAAGCCTCATAGGGTTAAGCTTTTATTAATATTCTCATTAGTTATTGTTACTTCCCTTTTGATGTTAGCTGGTCCTTACCTTATAGGTAAAGCTATAGATAACTATATAATTCCAAAGGACTTTAGGGGACTTTTACGTCTTGTAGCGCTTATGATTATTTTATATGTAGTAAACTCTCTCCTTATTTGGTTACAGGGATATATCAGCGTCCGTACCGTTCAAAGGATAGTCTTTCAGTTAAGGAAGGATCTGTTTAATAAATTACAAAGCCTACCGTTACGTTTCTTTGATAGTACCCCCCATGGTGATGTGATGAGTAGATTAACTAACGATATAGATACTATAAATATGTCGTTAGGAATGGGCTTAACCCAGATATTCTCTAGTATTATTTCTATCATAGGGACAATTATCATAATGCTAAGGATGAGTCCCCTTCTTACACTTGTTAGTTTGATAGTAGTGCCATTGACACTTCTTGTTACTACGCTCGTTTCTTCCCGTACTAGAGAGAGCTTTCTTAATAACCAGACAATACTAGGACAACTCAACAGTGTAGCAGAGGAGAATATCAATGGCTTAAAGGTTGTCAAGATCTTTGCTAGAGAAAAAAGAGAGATAGAAAAGTTTGAGTCGATAAATGAAGAGCTAAGAAGGGTAGGTATTAGGGCTCAGATATACGCTGGTGTTATGGGACCTCTTATGAATGTAGTGAATAACCTGAGCTTTGCCTTTATTGCTGGCTTTGGTGGTTGGCTCTCCGCTAGAGACATAGTAAGTGTAGGAACAGTAGCCAGTTTTATAATCTATTCTAGACAGTTTACTAGACCTATAAATGAATTGGCTAATCTATTCAATATGATGCAATCCGCTATAGCTGGGGCAGAAAGGGTCTTTAAGGTTATGGATGAGCCTCCAGAACCGGTGGACCCACCTGATGCGGTAGAACTTAAAGATGTTAAAGGAGAGGTTGAATTTAGAAATGTTTACTTCTCTTACAAGGAAGATGTCCCGGTATTAAAGGATATAAATTTCCATGTAAAACCTGGTCAGACTATTGCATTAGTTGGACCCACAGGAGCTGGAAAGACTACGATAGTTAATCTATTAACGAGATTCTACGATGTAAATAGTGGTGCTATCTTGATAGATGGTATAGATATAAGAAAGATAAAAAGGTCCTGTCTTCGTTCCCTTCTAGGCATAGTTCTGCAGGATACGTATCTATTCTCTGAGTCCATCAAGGAAAATATAAAGTATGGTCGTCTAGATGCTACCGACCAAGAAGTTATAGAGGCTGCAAGGTTAGCTAACGCAGAGCACTTTATCCTGAGACTCCCTAAGGGATACGATACTGTGCTTACTGATGGTGGAGAGAACCTTAGTCAGGGGCAGAGACAGTTACTTGCAATAGCTAGAGCTATTTTGGCAGACCCAGCTATACTAATCCTAGATGAGGCTACAAGTAATGTTGATACAAAGACGGAGAAGCAGATTCAGTCTGCTATGTTAAAACTAATGGAGGGACGAACCAGTTTTGTTATCGCCCATAGACTTAGCACGATACGTAATGCAGATATGATATTAGTGATAAATAATGGAGAGATAGTAGAGAGAGGAACCCACGAAGAGTTATTGAGAAAGAAAGGATTCTACTATAACCTGTATATGAGCCAGTTCGGTATAGAGGAAAAGGTTACTGAGGCTGTCTAGTTTCTTTTAGCCTTTTTAAGACAGTTTTTATTTCCTCTGCCTTTATATGAAGACTAGCCCTATTAGCTATAAGTCTAGCTGAAGAGATAGCAATCTCTTCCCAGACTTTTAGATTATTTTCACGGAGTGTTCTTCCAGTTGAGACTATATCCACTATTACATCTGCTATCCCTGTAACTGGGGCTAACTCTATAGACCCGCTAAGATTTAATATCTCTATGGATATCCCCTTTTTGTTAAAGAATTCCCTGGCTATCTTAGGATATTTGGTGGCTACCCTTATGATATCATCTTTAGAAAACAGTTCTTCAGGTTTGGCATCATTAGGTATAGCAACAACGATCTTACATCTCCCTATCCCTAGGTCGTAGAGCTCATAAACCTGTGGATTTCCTTCTAAGAGTACATCCTTTCCTACTACCCCAATATCTGCAGTTCCATACTCTACATATATTGGTACATCTTTAGGCTTACATACAAGGAAATTCAAATCTCCACTTGTCCCTGAGAGTCTTCTACTTTCTAAAATCTCCTTAGGGAAATATATACCAGCAGACTCAAAAAGCTTTACACAGTCATCTAGCATCCTACCAGAAGGTAAGGCTAAAGCTAACACAGGAATATCTTACTCCTTCCTCTTCTATCTTTTAATTCTTCCTCTTTCAAACAGAGTATTGTTTCTATCTTAAGCCCTTCTTTCCTCTTTTCTTGGGCTAAGCTCATCGCCTCTCTAAATTTTTCTTCAGTGTAACCTATTACCAGGTCAGGTTCGGATTCCTCTTTTGAGATTCTGCTTGCAACCCTCTCTATCCCTATGGCAAATCCAGTTGCCGGTAGAGGTACCCCAAACCTTTCAAGGAGTCCATCATACCTTCCTCCTCCTACAACGGGTAATCCTAAGCCCTCTACGTATCCTTCAAATGTTATACCAGTATAGTATTCAAAATCTCTCACAACACCGAGGTTTATCTTGGTCCTTTTATAACCTAGATTTTCTAGGTTTGATATAAATGTAGAGAGCTGTTTTAGTGGTTCCTCTAACCCTGGGATATACTTTACATATCCTTGAACTTCTTTTATTACCTCTTTCCCTCCACTTAGGAAGGGAAGTTCTTCTACAAATGATAAGATATTTTTATCATTTATATATGATTTTATACTCACAAAATCCCCGTTTTTTATCGCCTCTAAGATAGATGGGCCTGTTATCTCGATGATAGCCGGTATAATCTTTGCGTGGCTTACCTCTATGTGGATAGGTAGGTTCAACCTTTCAAATATCTCCTCTATAAGGGAAATGATCTCTATATCTCCAAATAGAGAGGATTCTCCTATTAACTCTGCTCCCCCTTGGGTAAATTCCTTCTGCATAAGGGGCTGGAACGGAATATTCCTGAAAACCTTTCCTATATAATAAAATCTAAGAGGTCCTCTTTCACCTTTATACCTAGTGGTTACTAACCTTGCTATAGAAGTAGTGAATTCTGGTCTAATAGATAGTAATGCTCCGTCTCGGTCTATAACCTTGTATAGTATGGTATCGTCCTTAGTATTTGTTCCTAACTGTATTACGTCCGCATATTCTAGTGTTGGAGTTATGACTTCTCTATACCCGAAAGATTCAGATACTTTTCTTATAGTATCTTCTACTAGTCTTATCTTTTCTACCTCTTTTGGGAGGTAATCTTTAAAACCTGGTGGAGGGGTAAGATATCTCATCTTTTTATCTCAAAATACATAAATTCCATAAATTTCTCTTGGAAATCTCTCCTCGATGAGAGTTCTATATAAGAGATTTTTTTAGAAACCTCTTCGGCTATTTTCCTCTGGTCTTTATCTAGAAGGGCAAGTTTTGCCCCTTCCCCTGCTGCATTTCCTACTGAGTATATCCTACTTATTGGAAGCGGAGGAAGTAGCCCTATCTTCACTGCGCTTTCCGGATTTAGATATGTCCCAAATGCTCCTGCTAGATATACGGTATCTATATCTGAATAGTCTCTTCCTGTTTCCTCTAGAAGTATCTCTATACCAGCTCTAATGGCACTTTTGGCTAGTTGGAGCTCTCTTACATCTTTTTGATTTATTGAAATTTCTCCTCCATTAGCCTTTAATACAAATTCTAACCCATTATCACTCTTACGTATTAGGTCTTTAATAAGTTTTCCCTCAGGATAGACAATCCTTCCTGTCTCATCTAGTATTCCTAACTCTATCATAACCGCTACTGCATCTAAGAGACCTGATCCGCATATCCCTATCGGAGAAACTTCACCTATCACATGAATATTTATCTTTCCATCGTCTATGTTTATGTGGTCAATCGCTCCCCTAGCACCTCTCATCCCATAGGTAATATTGGCTCCTTCGAATGCGGGTCCTGCTGCAGTAGAGCAAGCAAAAAGCTTATCTCCATCCTTTAATACCATCTCTCCATTAGTCCCTATATCTAGGGCAAGCTTGACACCATCACCTTTATAGAGTCCAGTAGCTAAGACTACACCAACTGTATCCGCTCCTACGTATCCTGATATATTTGGGAAGATGTAACATTTACCTCTTGGGTTTATGTGTATCCCTAACTGGAAAGCATCAAAAAGTAGTGACTTAGTAAAAGCAGGTATATAGGGAGATATCGCTATGTAATTTGGTGGTACCCCTAGAAATAGATGCATCATTGTGGTATTGCCAACAACTGTAACATCATAGATATCGATAGGTTCTATCCCTTGTCGTTTACACAATTCTTCTATGAGAAGATTGATCTCTCCTACAACTAAGTCTTTTAGTTCTTGAAGTCCACCTTTAGCAGAGTAATCTATTCTAGATATAACATCAGCCCCTCTTTTAGCCTGAGGATTCATTGAAGAAGCTACATCTATCTCCCCCTTTGTAAGGTCTATTAAATACGCTACTATTGTCGTAGTCCCTATATCTATCGCTATTCCATAGAGGGGCTTATTATTTGGTTTCCTTACCTCTATAAGCTCTTTTCCATAGAGTATAGCCTCTATATCAAAGTTACCTTCTCTTAGTATTATTGGTAGTTTTCTTAGAGCATCTAAGTTAGATACTAATATCTTTGAGCCAATACTACTTTCTAACCTTTCTAGGTCATCTCTCTGGTCTTCTAGATTTGGAGGGGTTAATCTTATCTTGTAAATATTTACTGCTGGGTTTATCTTTGCTTTCTCTAAAGCTATGCCACTTGTAAGTATCTGATGGGCATATAACCTTGTCTGTGGTGGTATCTCTATGTCTGCATTACCCTTTATTACTGTCTGACAAGCTAGACGATACCCATCTTTAAGCATCTCCTCAGAGAGGAGATTTTTCTCATTCGAAGATATCTCAGAGAGAGCTCCAATTGCCTTTATAATACATTGCCCACACCAGCCTGCTCCTCCACAAAGAGTCTCTAACTTTATCCCAAGTTTTTCTAAGCCTTCCAATATAGTAGTATCCTTTTCTACAAATCCTTCTATACCATCTGGATATACTCTTAATTTACATCTATCCATCGCTATATTCTCCTAGAGATATTATTACTTTTGTAAATTATACCATTTAGAATCGGTCCTAACAATGCTATAATTAAGAAAGCTAAAATAATAATTTATGGGAGGTATAACAATGAGTACTCTAAAGATTGTCACTCTTAAAGATAGTGAGACTCTTGACTTTGCATCTGAAGAGTTGAAGAAATACTTAGAGAGGATAGATTCTAGGAGGAACATTGCCCTAGAAAAGGGGACTAACTACAAGGCTGATAGGGAGGATGCCATATATCTAGGGACAATTGATCAATTCACTTTAAAAGAGCCTAAAGTTAAAGACCCTAAGTTTGATGATGGAATCTATATAGATTTTAGCTCTGGTAGAGGAATAATCTCAGGGACTAACGAGAGAAGCGTCTTAATAGGTGTCTATAGATTTCTAAAGGAGATCGGATGTAGATGGATTCGACCTGGAAAGGATGGAGAGATAATCCCTGAGAAAGATATCTCTTCAGTTAGTGTTAAAGTTGTAGAGAAAGCGTCCTATAGGCATAGAGGGATATGTATAGAAGGGGCTGTTAGCTATGAAAATGTCTACAACATTATAGATTGGTCTCCGAAGGTTGGCTTCAATAGTTATTTTATACAATTCAGAGAAGGATACACATTCTTTGATAGATGGTATTCTCATATAAATAATCCGCTTAAAGAGAAGGAGCCTTTTTCTATAGAGAAGTCTAGAGAGTTTGTTAGGAGTTTAGAGAAAGAGATAAAACGAAGAGGACTTCTATACCATGCAGTTGGACATGGATGGACTTGTGAGCCGTTTGGTATTCCAGGATTAGGATGGGATCTATACGAAGGAAAGATTCCAGAAGATTACATTAAGTATACAGCTGAAATAAATGGTAAAAGGGGTTTATGGGAGGGTATCCCCTTAAATACGAATCTTTGTTATTCTAATCCAGAGGTAAGACGTATAGTAACTGATAGTATAGTTGAATATCTGGAGACACATCCATACATAGATGTCTTACACTTCTGGCTTGCAGATGGGACTAATAATCAGTGTGAATGTGAAGAGTGTAAAAAGGCTTTACCTTCAGACTTTTATGTGATGATGTTAAATGAGCTGGACAAGAAACTTACCTCAAAGGATATTGATACAAAGATAGTATTTCTCCTATACGTAGACCTTCTCTGGCCTCCAGAGAAAGAACGAATAGAAAACCCCGATAGATTTATTATGATGTTCGCTCCTATCACTAGATCATATAGCGATACATTTAAACCCGTAGATTCTTCTATAAAGATCCCCGAATATAAAAGAAATAGCCTTGTCTTTCCTAAGAATATAGAAGAGAATCTAGCTTTCCTAAAAGAGTGGCAGAAGATATTTAATGGAGATAGTTTTGATTTTGATTATCATTTTATGTGGGCTCACTATGCTGACCCAGGTTACATGGATATTACAAGGGTTATATACGATGATATTAGAAACCTAAAGAGTATAGGACTAAATGGTTTAATTAGTTGCCAAATTCAAAGGATGTTTTTCCCAACAGGTTTACCTATGTATGTTATGGCTTCTATACTTTGGAACAATAACCTTAATCTAGAGGATATAACGAATGAGTATCTTACAAATTCTTTTGGTCCTGATGGAATCCTAGTAAAGGAATATTTAAATAGACTTTCTATACTCTTTGACCCTCCAGTTCTTAGAAAAGAACGTCCCCCTTCTCCTCAATTCATAGAGAACTTTTCTAAGGTTAGAGAGACCCTTGTAGAGTTTGAACCAATTATTAAAAGAAACCTATCTCTAGGACCTACTGCTATATCTAAGTCTTGGCTATATCTAGACTACCATAGAAAGATGGTTGATAAGTTGTCTTCAATATTGGAGGCTATCTTTAAAGGTGATAACAATTCTGCAGTAAAGGTCTGGGAGGAGTTCAAGCTTATGCTTCAGAGAGAGGAGGACGTCTTACAGTCAGTATTCGACCTTTTTGAATTTATCAGTGTCTTTGAGAGGATAGTCAAACCTAGCTAGCAGTTAACCCCCAGCTTAGCATATTTTCTAAACTAATTTTGATTGCGTCCCATATAGGATAGAGGGGGCACTGGTCTAGCTCTACCATGGCATAGGTTACTCCAGCCTTTTCACATGCCTTTACTATAGCTTGCCAGTTGAGATTCCCTTCACCAATGGGCATCATTATCTGTGTATTATCCTTTATTCCCATATCTTTAAAGTGACATATAGGCATCTTATTAGTGAACTTCTCTATCCAGTATGCTGGATCTCCTCCTCCATATTGGACCCAGTAGGTATCTATCTCCATACCTAACAAGTCTGGTTTAGCATTTTCAAATAGTATATCAAGTCCAACCTTTCTGTCGTATCTCTGAAATTCTATACCATGATTATGATAGAGTAGTGTTAGTCCCTCTTTCTTCATCATCTCTCCAGCCCTACTTAGTTCTTCTCCAGCCTTCTTATACCCCTCTGGATTGTGCATCTCTCTAGGTAATATCGGACATACAACGTATGGGGCAGAGAGTATTTTGTGTTCTTCTATTACTTTTTCTGTTTCATTTACAATCCTCTGGTATGGTGTATGAGTTGTAGGGGCTTTCATTCCTAGGTCATCTAAGAGCTTCTTTAGGTCTTTCGGGTCTATTGGACCTATGCCTGAGATTTGGACTACCTGATACCCTATTTCACGAACCCTTTTTAGGGTATTAGCTATATCCTCCGGAGTCTTACAGAATTCCCTTAACGTATAGAGTTGAAGTCCTGCTATCATCTCCTTATACCTCCTTAATCAGATTGTTATCGACTAGATTATACATAAAAGAATAGGTATTGACAAGTATAGGGAGATTGGAATATAATAAAAGCACGCCGAGGTGGCGGAATTGGCAGACGCGTACGTTTGAGGGGCGTATGGGAGTTCCCCGTGAGGGTTCAAGCCCCTCCCTCGGCACCATTGACAAGATAGTATATGGTTTGATAAAATTAATAACGCGGGGCCGTGGTGTAGCTGGTTTAACACACCTGCCTGTCACGCAGGAGATCGCGAGTTCGAATCTCGTCGGTCCCGCCATATTAAAAAGCCGAGATAGCTCAGTTGGTAGAGCAGTGGACTGAAAATCCACGTGTCCCCAGTTCGAATCTGGGTCTCGGCACCATTAATTTTTTGACCAAAAGAGGTGAAATTTGAGCCTAATAGGGATTACTAGTGATATCCACGGCAGTAAAATAGCGTGGGATAAACTTTTTTATTCTCTGATATCTAAGGAGATAAATCTTTGGATAATATCAGGGGATATCTTGTATCATGGGCCTAAAAATCCTATTCCTGAAGGATATTCTCCTGTAGAGTTGGCTTCCGCGATAAATGAGTATAAAAAGCCTTTGATTATAGTTAAAGGTAACTGTGATAGTGAAGTAGACCAGACCTTGATTAAGGTCCCTATTATGTCTCCCTATGGTGTTTTGTTTATAGACGGTTTAAAGATACTTATACATCATGGAGATAAAAATCTTGACAATTGGATCTTTTCTCTAGAGGAGGACGATCGTTTCGATATTGTTATCTCAGGTCATACTCATATTCCTCTTCTTCAAAAGAAGAATGGGATAATTTTCTTTAATCCCGGAAGTCCAAGTATTCCTCTGGGAGAAGTAAAAGAAAAGACCTTTGGACTGTTAAACACTAGTAAGAGGTCAATAGAGATTTTAAACCTAGAGGGGAAAGTACTAGATTCCATTATATTCTAGTCTAAAAAATATATTCCACGAGGTGATTAGACAGGTGGAGAGTGTTATATTGTCAAAAAAGGAGAAAGCACGAAAAAGATTCCAAAGAACCCCAGAGAGACTAGAGGTTCCCAACCTACTAGCTGTTCAGCTAGAGTCATTTAATTGGTTCTTAGAAGAAGGTCTTTTAGAGGTATTTAAGGAAGTATCCCCTATATATGATTTTAACGAGAACTATTATATCGAATTTATCTCCTATAGTCTAGATAAACCTAAACATTCTGAAATGGAATGTAAAGAGAAGGGAATAACCTATAGTGTTCCTCTTAGAGCCAAGGTTAGATTGGTAAGTAAAATTACTGGAGAGATAAAAGAAAGTGAAGTATATCTAGGTGAATTACCCTGGATGACAGAGAGAGGAACATTTATTATAAATGGAACAGAGAAGGTGATCATAAATCAGCTAATTAGGTCTCCGGGAGTATACTTTGATTCTCAGTTAGATATAAGTGGTAGACCCCTTTTCCGTGCTTCTTTGATACCTTCTAGAGGGGCATGGCTAGAATTCGAAACGGATTCAGAAGGTGCGATATTCTTTAGGGTTGATACTACTGGTAAGAAGATTCCTTTAACGCTTCTCCTTAAGGCTATATGTTTTGATACTGAAGATGATTTAATCCTAGGTTTTAAACCCTATGAGGCGGTTATAGCTAGAACTCTAAATGTAGAAGGCAAGCCTTACTCTAAGGAAGAAGCATTATTAGAATTACTTAGGAGGCTTAGTCCTGGAACTCCTGTAAATGTTGATAATGCTATTAAACTCATACATGATCTTTTCTTCGATAGTAAAAGATACGATTTGGGAAAAGTAGGTAGGTACAAGTTAAATAAGAAGTTTAAAGAGAACGTTCCTTTAGATGTAAGAATCCTTAGAGCTGAAGACATAATTAATATCTCCTATCGTATGACCATGCTTATAGATAAAGCAGAAAAAGGAGAACCTTACGATGAGTATATAGATGATATAGACCATTTAGGGAATAGACGAGTTAGACGTATAGGTGAGATGTTACAGAATCAGTTCCGTGTAGGTTTTACTAGGATGGAGAGAATGATCAAGGAGAGAATGAGCCTTCAGGCAGATATGGAAAAGGCTACTCCTCAAATGCTTATAAATATAAGACCTCTAACCGCAGCTATAAAAGAATTCTTCAATTCTAGTCAGTTGTGCCAATTTATGGACCAAACTAATCCACTGGCAGAGCTTACCAATAAAAGAAGGGTAAGTGCCTTGGGTCCTGGTGGATTAAGTAGGGAGAGGGCCGGATTTGAGGTTAGGGACGTTCATCATACCCATTATGGGAGACTCTGCCCTATGGAGACACCTGAAGGACCAAATATAGGCTTAATAACTAGTCTAGCTACCTATGCAAGGATAAATGAGTTAGGTTTTATAGAGACACCATACTGGAAGGTTGAGAATGGAAGAGTAACGGACGAGGTAGAATATCTTACCGCTGATGAAGAACAGGAGTATAAGATTGCTCAGGCTAATACTAATATAGATGAGAATGGATATATATTAGATAACGAGGTTCCTTGCGCATACAAAGGAACCTTTATTATGGTTCCTAAAGAACAGGTACAGTATATGGATGTATCCTCTAGCCAAATCGTAGGTGTTAGTGCTGCACTTATACCATTCTTAGAACATGACGATGCCAGCAGAGCCCTTATGGGAGCCAATATGCAGAGACAGGCGGTTCCTCTTATTAGACCGAAATCTCCTTTAGTAGCCACAGGATTGGAGAAGATAGTTCCTAGATATTCTGGTTATCTAGTAACCGCTAAGAGACCTGGTATTGTAAAGAGTGTAAGTGCAGACAGAGTAATAGTAGAAACAGACGAAGGCGAAGAGGATGTCTATGAATTACTAAAGTTTGTAAGGTCCAACCAAAGCACCTGTATAAACAATAGAGTAATAGTAAATAAAGGAGATAGGGTAGAAGAAGGAGATATCATAGCGGATGGAATGGCTACCGACCATGGCGAGCTAGCTCTTGGACAGAATGTCCTTGTTGCCTTTATGCCTTGGGAAGGATATAACTATGAAGACGCTATCCTTATTAGTGAAAGACTAGTGATAGATGACGTGTATACCTCTATACATATAGAAGAGTATGAGATAGAGGCTAGGGATACCAAGGTTGGACCTGAAGAGATAACTAGAGAGGTTCCTAACGTTAGTGAAGAGGCATTAAGGAATCTTGATGAAAACGGGATTATTAAGATAGGTAGCGAGGTTCAAGCTGGAGATATACTTGTAGGGAAGGTGTCACCTAAAGGAGAGACAGAACTTACACCTGAGGAAAGATTACTTAGGGCTATCCTAGGAGAAAAATCTAGAGAGGTTAGAGATACCTCTTTAAGATTACCACCGGGAGAGAGAGGGATAGTAATAAAGACTCAAGTCTTTTCTAGGGAGAATGGAGACGAACTCCCTCCAGGTGTTTTAAAGGTTGTAAAGGTTTATGTTGCTCAAAAGAGAAAGATCTCTATAGGGGATAAGTTGGCTGGTAGACATGGTAATAAAGGGGTTATAGCTAACATACTCCCAATAGAAGATATGCCATATCTACCCGATGGTACACCGGTGGATGTGGTTCTAAATCCTTTGGGGGTTCCTTCTAGAATGAATCTTGGTCAGATATTTGAAACACATCTAGGTCTTATAGCCAACCATGAGGGATTTATAGCAGAGACACCTGTCTTTAATGGGGCTACAGAAGAAGAGATATTTGAGGGTATAAAAGAACTTACTACTGAGATTCCTTATCTTAACGAAAGTGGTAAGTGTATCCTTTATGATGGAAGAACCGGAGAGCCGTTCCATAGCCCAGTAACTGTTGGCTATATGTATATAATGAAACTTATCCACCTAGTAGATGATAAGATACATGCTCGTTCTACAGGTCCATACTCTCTTGTTACTCAGCAACCTCTAGGAGGAAAGGCACAGTTTGGTGGTCAGCGATTTGGAGAAATGGAGGTATGGGCTTTGGAGGCATACGGTGCAAGCCATACTCTTCAGGAGATGCTTACTATAAAGTCTGATGACATAGAGGGAAGAAATAAAGCTTATGAAGCTATAATTAAGGGTAAGAAGATTCAGACACCTGGCATACCTGAATCGTTCAAGGTCCTTATTAGAGAACTTCGTGGCTTGGCTTTAGATGTAGTAATATACGATAAGGATGGTAAAGAGATTTCCATTGATGAGGAAGGTGAAAAGAGTCCCTTTGAGGTTTGGAGCGAATTTAATATAAATCCGGAAGGGATGGAGAAAGATGGAAGCGATTAGAAAAGAACCTACAAGGATTAATATGAGTAATTTTACTAAGATCCAGATAAAACTTGCTTCTCCAGAGAAGATCAGAGAGTGGGGAACTAGAAGGGTAGGAGGCCAGGTTATATATGGAGAAGTGAAAAAGCCGGAGACTATAAACTATCGCACATTTAAACCTGAAATGGACGGGCTATTCTGTGAGAGGATATTTGGTCCAACTAAGGATTGGGAATGTTACTGCGGTAAGTATAGAAAGCTAAGATACAAAGGAATAGTCTGTGATAAATGTGGGGTAGAGGTTACCTCTTCTAAGGTAAGAAGAGAGAGGATGGGCTATATAGAGCTTGCTGCTCCTGTAGCCCATATATGGTTTGTCAAAAGTGTCCCTTCTAGGATAGGGCTAGTTTTGAATATGAATTCGAAAGACTTAGAAAGGGTGATCTATTTTGCTGCTTATGTAGTACTAGACCCTGGAGATACACCTTTACAGAAGGGACAGGTATTAAGTGATGTTGAATATGAGGAATACCTGCAGAAATATGGGAATAAATTTAGAGTAGGGATGGGAGCGGAGGCAATAAGGGAACTTTTATCCGAGATAGACTTAGAAAAATTATCTAAGGAGCTGAGAAAGGAATTAGAAACTGCTAATGGTCAGAAGAAGGTCAAGATACTCAAGAGATTAGATGTAGTAGAAGGGTTACTTAAGTCTGGAAATAGACCGGAATGGATGATTTTGGAAGTGCTTCCTGTTATACCACCAGAATTAAGACCAATGGTTCCCTTAGATGGAGGAAGGTTTGCTGTTAGCGACTTAAATGACCTCTATAGAAGGGTTATAAATCGTAATAATAGACTTAAGAAACTTATCGAGCTTCAGGCTCCCGAGATAATCATCAGAAATGAGAAGAGGATGTTACAAGAGGCGGTAGATGCCCTTATAGATAACGGAAGGAGAGGAACAGTAGTAACCGGTTCTAACAGAAGACCTTTAAAGTCTCTCAGTGACCTACTCAAAGGGAAACAGGGACGCTTCAGACAGAATCTTCTCGGTAAGAGGGTGGATTACTCTGGACGTTCTGTTATAGTTGTAAATCCAGAATTAAAGTTGAACCAATGTGGTTTACCTAGAGAGATGGCTCTAGAGCTCTTTAAACCTTTTGTTATGAGAAGGCTAGTGGAGCGTAAACTGGCTCACAATATCAAGAATGCGAAACGTATGGTTGAAAGAATGCGTCCTGAGGTATGGGATGTCCTTGAAGAGGTCATAAAGGACTATCCTGTATTACTTAATCGTGCTCCTACATTACACAGATTGAGTATCCAAGCGTTTTATCCCGTATTAGCTAAGGGAAGAGCTATAGAGATTCATCCTATGGTATGCCCTCCGTATAACGCAGACTTTGATGGAGATCAGATGGCTGTTCATGTCCCACTATCTTTAGCTGCAAGGGCAGAGGCGGAACTTTTGATGGCATCTCCCTATAATATACTTTCACCTGCGCATGGAAAACCTTTAGTTGCACCAACTCAGGATATGGTTATAGGTCTATTCTACCTCACTTTAGAAAACCCAAACGCTAAAGGGGTAGGGAAGATATTTGCAAGTTATGAAGAAGCTTTGATGGCTTATGAATTTGGAGAGCTAGATATACATGCACCGATAAAGATAAGATACAAAGGTAAGTTACGTGATACTACACTTGGTAGAGTAATATTTAACAATATCCTACCTGAAGATTGGGAGTATATAAATGAGCCTCAGGACAAAAAGGCACTAGGAAATCTTATAGAAGCTTGTTTCAAAGAGAAAGGCTATACCGCTACTATAAATCTCTTGGACGATATGAAAGAATTAGGATTTAAATGGGCTACTAAGGCAGGGCTTACCATATCTGTAAAGGACGTTGAAATTCCAGAAGGAAAGGATGAACTTATAGCAAAGGCAGAAGAAGAGGTTGAGTCTCTAAATAAGCAGTACGAAACGGGACTACTTACAGACTCCGAGAGATATCAAGAGATAGTAAAACTCTGGAACAATGTAACTGATACTATAACAGAAAAGATAAAGAGTAATATGACTCCATTTAATCATCTCTATATGATGACAATATCTGGAGCTAGAGGTAATATCCAACAGATAAGACAGTTAGCCGGAATGAGAGGACTTATGGCTGACCCATCTGGTCGTATCATAGAATTTCCAATCGTGCATAACTTTAGAGAAGGTTTAAGTGTAGTAGAGTACTTTATCTCTACCCATGGTGCAAGAAAGGGTTCTACTGATACTGCTCTTAGAACCGCCGACTCTGGTTATCTTACTAGACGACTTATAGATGTTGCCCAGGAAGTTATTGTTGAAGAAAAGGATTGTGGGGATACAGAGGGTATATACATCTATCCTTTGAAAGAAGGGGAAGAGATTATAGAACCCCTTTCTAAGAGAGTCCTGTATAGGATCTCTGCGGAGGATGTAATAGACCCTAATACTGGCGAAATTATAGTAAGAGCTAATGAACCTATAGATGATGATAAGGCTAAAAAGATTGATTCTGCTGGGATAGAAAGGATTAGAGTCTTTTCTGTTCTTACCTGTAAGTCTAAGCGTGGCGTATGTGCTAAATGCTATGGGGTCAATCTAGCTACTAATAAACTGGTAGATGTTGGAGAGGCGGTTGGAGTTATCGCAGCTCAATCTATAGGAGAGCCTGGGACTCAGCTGACCTTAAGGACATTCCATACTGGAGGAGTAGCACTGGAAGATATAACTCAAGGTCTTCCTAGAGTAGAAGAGCTATTTGAAGCTAGGAAGCCAAAGGGTCAGGCTATTATGAGTGAAGTTTCTGGAATAGTTAAGATAGAGGAGAGTAAAGGTGTAACATATATCTATATTATTAGCGAAGATAATATAGAAAAAGCTAGATATCAGGTTCCATTTGGAGCTAAGATTAGAGTCCAAAACGGAGATAGGGTTGTTCCAGGTACTCCTCTTACAGAGGGTCCTTTGAATCCTCACGAAATCTTAAGAATCAAAGGAGTGGAGGAGGTAGAAAGATATCTAGTAGATGAAGTCAAAAAGGTTTATATATCTCAAGGGGTTGACCTACACGACAAGCATATAGAGTTAATTGTGAAGAGGATGTTACAGAAGGTAAGGGTGGATGACCCTGGAGATACCGACTTAATAATAGGAAACCTTATAGACATAAATGATTTTGAAGCACTCCAAGATTGGGCTATTAAAAACAACTTAAAGCCCCCAAGAGGTAAAAGGGTCTTGTTAGGGATTACTAGAGCTTCACTTACTACTGATAGCTTCTTAGCTGCTGCGTCCTTCCAAGAAACTACTAGGGTATTAACGGAAGCAGCTGTAAAGGGCAAGATAGATACACTCTCTGGCTTGAAGGAGAACGTTATTATAGGTAACCTTATACCTGCTGGAACTGGATTCCCTGGGTATAGGAATATTGAGGTAGAAAGACTCGAAGAAGAGGAAGAAGGGGTTAGATTGGAGGATTTCTAGATAATATAGGAGGAGATTATGGCTTTTATAAGTGAGAAAGACAGAAACTATTTGAGGGACGTATTTACTAGGGAACTTGTAAATAATGTAAGGTTAGTATTCTTTACTCAAAAATTAGGACTTTTTGTCCCTGGGGTAGAGTGCGAATACTGTAGAGAAACAGGAGAATTGTTAAAAGAATTATCAGAGACATCTGATAAGATAAAACTGGAGGTTTATGATTTTATTTCAGATGAAGAGATGGTAAAGAGATATGGAATAGAAAGGATACCCGCTATTGTTATAGCTGGAGAAGAAGATTACGGGATAAGATTCTATGGAATACCTTCTGGTTATGAGTTTTCTTCTCTAATAGAGACCATTATAGATGTAAGTAAGAGAGAGACCAAGCTATCTAAAGAAGTAAAAGAGAGATTAGCTAGGATTGACAAGGATGTTGTGATTCAGGTCTTTGTAACTCCAACCTGTCCCTACTGTCCTAGGATGATCCATACCGCTTATCAATTTGCTCTGGAGAATAAGTATATAACAGCTAAAGGGATAGAGGTTATAGAATTTCCACAACTCGGGAACTACTATAATGTAAGTGGTGTTCCTAAAACTGTTATAAATGACAAAGAGGAGATAGTAGGGGCTGTTCCAGAATCTGTATTTTTAGAAAGTATAGAAAAGGCACTAGAAGAGTAATTAACTGAGGGCTACCAAAACTCTTTGGTAGCCCTCTTTGTTCTTTAGACATTAGCAGAGAAGGTAGCACCACAGTTCTTACACTCCCACTTAGACGGATCCCCTTTCTTTGGTAGTATCTTTGTACTACCACACTTTGGACATCTTGCTGGAGCCTTTTTACCCATAACTCTCACCTGCCTTTTTATTGGACTGAAGCTCTAAGAGAGCTTTCTACTTCTTTTTATTATGCTGTCTAATTCTGACAGCCTTGACTTCCTATCTTTACTCCTAGTTATGGCAGAGCCTATAACTAGCATATTTACACCAAGCTCTAAAAGTTTTTCTATGTTCTCCCCGTTTATACCACCATCTACCTCTATAAGAGGAGAGATATTTAAAGCTTTACATAACCTCCTTAGGTCACTTAACCTTTTAAAGGTATTCTCAATAAATTCTTGTCCCCCAAAGCCTGGATTTACACTCATTATCAATACTAAGTCTACTTCCTTTATAATATCTTCTAGGAGAAACACAGGTGTCCCTGGATTTATAGCAATACCTGTCCTACAACCCATAGACTTTATATACGAGATGACCTTATGTATATGAGGAGTTGATTCCAAATGAACTGTTAGTAAATCTGCTCCTGCCTTTACAAATAAGTCTAAAAAATCCTCTGGAGGAGTCACCATAAGATGTACATCCAGTAGAAAGTTGCTATTTCCTTTTATGGATTCTACAAACTGAGGTCCGAAGCTTAAATTTGGCACAAAGTGCCCATCCATTATATCTATATGTAGCCATTCTATTCCAAAATCCTTAAATTCTTCTAATAGCTCTTTGAGCTCTAATATATCTGCCGAGAGAAGGGATGGAACTATCTGTGCCATAGTTTGATCCCTCCCTCTTCCCTAAGGTTTATGTGTTTCACCTTAATAGGTCTATTGATAAAGACAGTAGCCTTCTCTCTAAATTCATAGGCATCTCCAGTAGTAAAGAATCTAATTTCACCCGTTCCCCTTTCTGTTATACCCATTTCCTTTAATTCTTTCAATAGTTCTTCTACCGCATATACCGCTGGATCAACTATATCTGTCCTTTTTTTATACTTCTCTAATAGAATACTACTAATCTCTTCTAAGTACAAGGGATAATGACTACATCCTAAGATGAGTGTATCTATATCTGCGTTTGCAAGCGGTTCTAGATAGATGGTTAAGGCTTTAATAAGAACCTCTCTTTTTACCCTATTTTCTATAAATGGAACTAGCAGTGGTGCAGATTTTTCTATAACCTGAATATTAGGATTATATCTCTTTATGGCTAATGTATATGCTAAAGAAGATACGGTGGCTCTGGTAGCTAGGATACCTACCTTTTTAATATATCTTCTTTGGGATATCCTTTTTGCGGTAGGTTCAATAAGTCCAACTATAGGTAGGGATATAATGCTTTTTATATAACTCAAAGCCAGAGCAGAACTTGTATTACATGCCACAAGTATCGCTTTTACATTCATCCTTTCTAAAAAGGATACTATCTGTTTCATATACCCTACTATCTCTTGAACCGACCTGTTTCCATAAGGCATATGGATGGTATCTGCTACATATATGACGTCCTCGTGAGGAGCAATCTTCATAAGTTCTTTTAATACAGTAAGCCCCCCTAATCCTGAATCAAATATACCAATAGGATTATTCATCGTTTCTTCTCCAAATACTTTAATATGCCTGTTACTATTCCCCCTGCAATCTTTCTTCTATATAAAGGGTCCATAAGTAGTTTTTCTTCTATAGGGTTTGATATAAATAGTGCTTCTACTAGTATAGCAGGTATGTTTGTATTCTTTAAAAGGAAAAATTCTGCCTTTTTAGCGCCTCTATTATATCTGCCTGTTATTTCTACTAGGGAGCTACATACCTTTTCAGCAAAGAATTTATCTTCATCTCTGTAATAAAAGACCTCTATACCGCCTGGTATAGGGGAATTAGCTGAATTGCAGTGCACACTTACTAGTATTGCAGAGTTATGATTATTTATAATTACGACCCTAGCATTTAATTCATCTCTAGAGTTTTGAGGATTTTGAGACACGTTATAATCTCCATCTCTAGTTAGAACAACTTGATATCCTGCGGACTCTAACAGTCCTTTCATATATAGGACAATATCTAGGGTGACATCCTTTTCTTTTAATCCGCTAGGACCTATAGCCCCAGGGTCATTCCCTCCATGTCCAGGGTCTAGTATAATGATAGGCTTAGTTATTTTTTCAGGCTGTAACATAGGAAGTCGAAGTAGAATTGTTCCCGGCTCTTGTACTTCTCCTATCCGCCATTCATTCCTAATATTACCCTTTATGACGATCCTGATAGATGGAGGATATATACTAAACTGACTTATCTTTAGTTCTATAGGAGTAGAAGTATTTATATAATTATCATACATAAGAGTTGTATTAGGTATATCTATCACTACCCTATCAGGATTGGTTAGACAGAATATTTCCGGATTTAGCTCTTTCTTATGACTGGATACTATCTTTAGAGATAGCTCTTCTAGATCAGTTTCTAGAGTAACCTCTTTTAATCTAGGAGGAAATGCTATACTAATGCCATACTCTTCTCGTTTTACTTCCTTATATCTTATAGGTCCGCTGAGATCAAAAACGACTCTTATCTTGTCATCGTTCTGCTTTGCTAACCTTATCTTTTCTATCCCAGAGGTTCCTATGGGTATTTCTACTTTATCTATATTAATATTAACTGGAAATATATCTATAAAAAACCTATATGGATTCTGGAGGTACGAATAGTTAAACTCAAAACTACCAGATATTATTATCTTGAATATATCTCCATCTTCTGTCTTTTCCCAAGATATACCTTCTATCGGCGAATAGGGTAAAGAATAGAGAATTTCTTCGCCGTATACTAGAGAAACTATAAGTAAGGAGCTAAAAATAAAAATAACATAGAGATATATCTTTTTACTTTTCATTTAATAATCTTGGTGGAGGCGGCGGGAATCGAACCCGCGTCCGAGAATGAGACGCCAAAAGGCTCCTACAGGATTAGCCTCTGTTTACTTTTCCTTCTATAGGACCCCAGAGGCAGGGCTATAGAAGTAAGCTCACCTTTAATTTCCTCTTCCCCCTGTGAGCACCGGAGGAAGAGTTAGCCTGCTAGTGTCAGGCCATTTCCTACCTCGCAGGCTAAGGTAGGAATGACCTCTGCCTATCTAATTAGGCAGCTAGTGCTAACTGATTGTCAGCAGTTATTCTTTTACCGCATTTTTACGAGCCTGCGGTGACTCGTCCTGCTCCTTTTGACCTCTCCATCCCCGTCGAATCCTTACGCCCCCTTATACTCTTTTAAGGCTCTTTCAAGTTCTCTTACCTTTTCTTTTTCTATAAGTAGCTTCTTTTTATCTACTAATTTTCTACCCTTTGCTAAAGCTATCTCTAGCTTAGCTCTTCCTCTTCTAAAGTATACCTTTAATGGGATTATAGAGTATCCTCGTAATTGGCTCCTACCTGCGAGGTACTCTATCTCTTCTTTATGGAGGAGAAGCTTTCTTGTCCTATCAGGGTCCAAATTATATCTACCACCCTCTTTATAAGGTGGTATATGCATATTTATTATCCATGCTTCTCCATCCTTTATCTGTATATAACTATCTCTTAGATTACAACTCCCTCTTCTAAGACTCTTTACTTCAGTTCCAGATAATACTATTCCTGCCTCTAATGTCTCTTCTATATCGTAATCATGATAAGCCTTTCTGTTAACTGTTACTACCTTTTCTTCCTCTTTCAAGACTATTCTTTCTCTCCTAAGTTAAACTTCCTTCTAAACTTCTCTACCCTTCCTTCGGTATCTACAATCTTCTGTTGCCCTGTGAAGAACGGATGACATTTAGAGCACGATTCTACCCTAAGCTCCTTCTTCGTAGAGCCCGTTGTAAATGTATTACCACAAGCACATATAACTATCGCATCTGTATAATATGTTGGGTGTATATCTTTCTTCATTTTATCTTCCTCCTTGGCTTTAAGTCCTTTCCACGTAATATTATACCATAAGTTTCAAGGAATTTTGCCTTTTACTACTAAACGTATATTCTCCTTATCCTTCCCTTTAAGTTTGTAATTATGCTGTATGGAATCTCTCCGCATCTCTTTGCTATCTCATTAGCTGAAATACTTTTCTCTCCTTGGCTTCCTATTATAACAACCTCATCTTCTAGCTTTGCTTCAGGTATGTTAGTCAGGTCAATTATCATATAATCCATACAGATACGGCCTAAAATTGAAGCCTTTTTGCCTTTTACTAGGACATATCCATTGTTGGATAGTTGGAATGGGATACCATCTCCATAACCTATAGGGATTATTCCTATCTTCATAGGTTTCTCTGAGATAAATGTCCTATCATATCCTACTGACCAATTATTTGGTATTTCTCTAATTGAGAGTATCTTTGACTTTAGGCTCATAACTGGTAATAGCCCTACAGGACTATCTGTCCCTATAGGGTTAATCCCATACATAGCGATACCTACTCTCACCATATCCATAGTAGTATAGGGATGAAATAGTACCGCTGGACTATTTGCTATATGCCTAATAGAGAAGAAGACCTTTTTCCTTTCTAGGGCAGATATCAACTCTAAAAATCTTCTAAACTGCAAGTCTACATACTCTTTATCTGTCCCTGCTGTGCTAAAATGACTAAAGATACCTTCTAATTTTAGATTACTTAAGCTCAATATCTCATCAATAACCTTTAACAATTCTTCAGGTAAAAATCCAAATCTTCCCATACCTGTATCCACTTTTATATGTATAGGTATCTCTCTATCTTCCTTTTCTCCATATTTAGAAATTAGTCTTGCAATCTCAAGGTTTGATATAGATGGGGTTATATCGAAGTGTATAATCTCTTTTATATCCTTTGGGAATATATCGCCCATTATAAGAATTGGTTTTCTTATGTTAAGTTCTCTTAGAATTATCCCCTCTTCTACATTAGCTACACCAAATCCGTCTACATTATCAAGGTGTACCGCTATATCCTTAAGCCCATGCCCGTAGGCATCTGCCTTTACAACAGCCATAAACTTTACATAAGGACCTATATACCCCTTTAGTACCTCTATATTGTGTTTAAGGTTATTAATATTAATCTCAATGATATTTGCTTCCATAACAAATAGTATATTACACCTAACTCCTTAAGTAAACTATCACTACTTAGAGCTTTGAGATAGTTTTCTTTAACTCTAACGCCTTTTTATAGACCTGATTCCTTGGCAGATTAAAGCTCTTAGAGACCCTTTCTACAGCTTCCTTTAGGGTAATATCTTCTTTAATTATGAAGTCTACTAATAGTGCCTCTATACTTGTTTCGAGTCTATTCTCTTGTGTAGGTTTTTCTCTATTGTAGATTATTACTGTATATTCTCCAAGATTGGTCTTTGTGTCATTTTTTAGGTTTTCCAGGACGGTTTTTATATCTCCTATGTAAGACCTCTCAAAGACCTTAGTAAGTTCGCAGAAAAAACATACTGTAGCATTGGGCAGTTCTTTAGCAATAAGCTCAGCAAGTGATATTATCCTCTTTGGTGACTCGTATAAGACTACTGTCTCTATCCCTTTTTGTTTTATATCTCTTATAATATTTTCTCTTTCTGACTCCTTCTTAGGTAGAAATCCTAGAAATAAAAAATGTTCTATGGGTATCCCAGATACAGATAAGGCTGTCATAACAGCAGATGGACCGGGTATCGGAATAACATCTATACCTCTTTCTCTTGCATCTCTTACAATCCTATATCCAGGGTCTGATATACACGGCGTCCCAGCGTTAGATACTAAAGCCACATCCATTCCTTTCTCTACAATATACTTTATAAGTAACTTAGACCTTTCTTCTTCGTTATATTTATGGTATGAGATTAATTTAGTCTTTATATTGTAATGCTTTAGAAGTATCGAAGTATGCCTAGTATCTTCAGCAGCTATCAGGTCACAGCTACTAAGAATCTCTACAGCCCTATAAGTGATATCTTTCAGATTACCTATAGGTGTGGCTACTACGTAAAGTTTTCCCACCTTCATCCTCTTTCTATCAGAATGTAAAACATTTCATTTTTAAAGATGAATCTTTTTATAATCTTATATTTCTCCTTAAGGATTGGTTCAAAGGTCTTGCTGTAGTTTTCTAGCATTCCTTTTTCCTTTCCACTAATACTCTTTAGGGGAAAAGAAACTATTAAAAATTTACTATTAAGACTGTTTAATAATTTTAAAGAAAATCCCTTTTTTATCCGCTCAGCTATAGGGAGAAACTTAAATATAAAACATATATCTGTGCGGTCTTCAATATCTTCAAAGAGAATATCCTTTCTCTTAGCTAGTCTTGGATAAGATAAGATGTCTAAGAACTTATTTATGCTTTCTATTAGCGTAGAGTCTATATCATAGGCATAGTACAATATAGGACCCTCTATATTCATAAAAGGTATGGAAAAGGGGTTGAGTCCACAGGCTAAATCTAGTACAGAATTTGGTTTTCCAGTAACCTCAAATATCCCTCTATATACCTCTTCATATATATCCATCCGTTCTCTAGTAGACTGATGGAGTTTTAGTATCTCTTTTGCTATTTCTCTAATATTTCTATCACCTCTTTCCAATACTAAAAGTAAGTCTTTGACTTTTTCAACATCTTTACTACCTAAGAATGCTCCATGAATCTGGTGAAGCTTACTCTTGACCGCTTTTATTAAATCCCTTTCATTCCTATGCTTGGGCAATTCTATCTTTACTATCTCTAAGATTGTCTTTTCGTTTATGTCTTTATATTTACTAGAAAGTCTTATCCTCTCTACAATCTCTTCAATCATTGTCTTTCTCTTTTATAAGCCTTATAAGCTCGTTGTAAAAATGCAAATTATGGATAGTGGCTAGTCTAAAGGCTAGGCAATCTTCCAGTTCAAAGAGATGATGTATGTAAGCCCTTGAAAAATTTCTACAGGTATAACAGTTACAGTATTCAGATATGGGTCTTTCATCTCTAGTGTATTTTTCTTCTTTTATAAATATGTTGGAATAGAAATTCTTACTTTTCAAATCTATCTCTGAGTTAAATACATATAACTTACCGTGTCTAGCCTCTCTTGTTGGCACAACACAGTCAAAGAGGTCATAACCAAGTTCTGCACATATAACAATATTTTCTGGTTTTCCTATCCCCATTGCATATTTGGGAAGGTTATCAGGCATTAGATTGGCTGTATACTCCAAGATATCTATTACTAAATTCCCCTCTCTATCTAGGGGCCAACCTCCAAATCCATATCCATCAAATCCTATCTCTATAAGAGAATCTGCGCATCTTTTCCTTAAATCTTTATCTTTTCCCCCTTGTATTATCCCAAATATAAGGGGACGGCTATCTTTAGGATAAATATCTAAGAGTCTATTATACTCCTCCTTACATCTCTTAGCCCATTTAATAGTGCTATCTACAGATAGTTTGTTAATCTCAAGCGGGTCATCTGGATGGGTACAGTAGTCTAGACACATTATTATATCAGCGTCACATAGATATTGAGCCTGAATACACTTTTCTGGTGTAAGCTCTATCTTCTCCCTAGGAGATGGCCTAAAAATTATGCCTTTATCTGTCACTGTTCCATATTTGGTATTCTCTCTTAACATAGAAAATACTTGAAACCCACCAGAATCTGTAAGAATAATGCCATCCCAGTTTATAAACCTATGTAGTCCCCCTAACTCCTTAATTACACTAATTCCAGGACTTCTCATAAGGTGTAATGTATTCATTACTATACCTTGAGTGTTAGTAGTATGAAGATCCTCTTTATCTAGAGAACGAACAACTCCATTGGTACCATCTGGGAAAAAGGCGGGTAATTCTATATATTTAGTAGGTAGTCTTAGAATCTTCTTCATAAATAATCCCTAGTATTTCTAGGTTTATTATAACATACAGGTTAAATCACAATCATCAAAACGATCACTTTTAAATCCTGCAATAGCATAAAGTTTCTCAGTATAGTATAATAAGTATCGAAAGTAAAATACTATAACGATAGGAGTGATATATGGAAAGTTTCCCTTTATCTCTTAAGGACTTGGGACTTCTTCTTGGGGGGTTAAGTCTATTCCTTTATGGTATCTTACAGATGAGTTCTGGTTTAGAGAAGGCTGCTGGAGCAAAGATGAGGGCTATCTTCGAAAAGATTAGTGCTTCTCCCTGGAGAGGTTTATTAATTGGAACAGTGGCAACCTCTATAGTTCAGAGTAGTAGCGCAATAACCGTTCTAGTTGTTGGTTTTGTAAATGCAGGGTTACTTACTCTGGAAGGGTCATTAGGAATTATCTTTGGGGCAAATATAGGTACTACTATAACCGCTCAGTTGGTGGCATTTAAGCTTACCCTAGTGGCGCCATATTTTTTACTATTAGGATTTATCCTTGTATTTGCTGGTAGAAGAAGGTATATAAAGTATATAGGAGAGGCATGTTTTGGTTTTGGTATGGTGTTTTTAGGGATTAATCTTATGGATTCCTCTCTCACTCTTCTTAAAAACTGGCCTCCATTCTCAAAAGCAATGATTACTATGGGTAAGAACCCTATCTTAGGCATTCTTACTGGAGCAGTAGTGACTGCAATTATTCAGAGTAGTAGTGTAACTACAAGTACAGTTGTTGCTTTAGCCTCTAAAGGAGCAATGCCTTTAAATTCTGCTATCCCTATCATCCTAGGAGCGAATATTGGCACATGTGTGACCGCCCTTTTAGCTAGTATAGGAACGAATCTCTCTGCTAAGAGGACAGCTCTATCCCATTTACTTTTTAATGTGATAGGGGTTGTCTTGGTATTTCCCTTCTTGAGTCCCTTTATTAATCTGGTTTCATATACTACTAGTGATGTTGCAAGACAGGTGGCAAATGCCCATACGCTTTTTAATGTTATCTGGACATTTGTTTGGATATGGTTTACAAGACAGTATGCCTCTCTTATAAGAAAACTTTTACCTGGTAAAGAGCGAATATATCAGCGTCCTACTCTCATACTTAATCCTATCCTATTAAATGCTCCATCTACCGCATTGGAAAGTGCTATAAAGGAACTTATAAGGATGACAGATATAGTCAAAGAGATGTACATTTTAGCTTTTGAAGACCTAGAGAATAATTCGTTAAGTCATTACAAAGATATCTTGACTATGGAAAATATTACCGATGAGCTTAAATCTTCTCTTATTAAATTCTTAACAAAGCTTTCCGCTACACCACTCTCCGAGGATGAAGCTAGGGAATTAAATGCTATACTAAGGGCGGTAGATGATGTAGAGAGGATAGCTGACCACATAACTAATATTATGGAGAAGGTGGAGTTAAAGATCTCTGATAGGGTAGAATTTACTGAATATGCAAAGAAGGACCTTCAGGAGTTAAAGGAACTTATTCTAGAAAATCTAGATGAATCCTTTGAGATGATTAGGGAGAGTAATATATCTAACCTTGATAGGGTATATTCTAGAGAAGAGAGGATAGATATAAAGGTTAAAGAGTCTAAGGATAGCCACCTAGAAAGGATGAAGCAGGGTATATGTCTTCCGATGGCAGGTGTAATCTATACAGATATCCTGACAGACCTAGAAAGAATCAGTGACCACTGTATGAATATAGCTCAAGAATTTCATGAGGTAAACTTAGTGAAGAAAAATAGAGAAACAAACAAGCCCTTGTCAAGTGTCTAACTATATGTTATACTTTCACAAGAATTCGCATGCCTCACACCTCTAAGTCCACTTAGGTGGCGGTGGGGCAGAAGTTTAACTTAGAGGAGGAGAATGTATGGCAATAGTAACTATTAAACAGCTTTTAGAGGCAGGTGTCCATTTTGGACATCAAACTAAACGTTGGAATCCCAAGATGAAACCATATATCTTTGCTGAGCGTAATGGGATTCACATAATAGACCTACAGAAGACTGTGGTTTGTATGGAGAAGGCTTATGAAGTGGTAAGAGATGTTTCTGGTAATGGAGGGAAAGTCCTTTTTGTCGGCACAAAGAAGCAGGCTTATGAGGTGATAAAGGCAGAGGCAGAGAGATGCGGAATGCCTTATGTAAATCAGAGATGGCTAGGAGGTCTCCTTACCAATTTCCAAACGATTAAAAGAAGTGTAGAGAAGTTAAAGAGGCTGAGAGAAGAAAAAGACAAAGGTTTATGGGAATCCTATACGAAGAGAGAGAGGAAACACCTAGAGATCGAGCTTAATAGGCTTGAGAAGTATGTAGGAGGCATAGAAAACCTTACAGATCTACCTGAGCTTCTCTTTATAGTAGATACAAAGAAGGAAGAAAACGCAGTTAAAGAAGCCAAAAGGCTTGGGATTCCTATTGTTGGTGTAGTAGATACAAATGGTGACCCTGAGATAATAGATTATCCAATACCTGGAAATGATGATGCTATTAGGGCTATAAGACTCTATTGTAGTAAGATAGCAGATGCGGTCCTAGAGGGTATAGGTATGAGGAAAGAGGAAGTTGAAGAAGAGATGACAGAAATGCCAAGTATAGAAGAGATTTCTATAGAGGAAATCGAAGAAAAAGTTGCCAGTGAATACGAGGAGGAGACGTTAAATTGAGTATCAATATGGACTTAATAAAAGAACTTAGAGAAAAGACGGGGGCAGGTGTGATGGATTGTAAAAAAGCCCTTATTTCTGCTAATGGGGATTTAGAGAAGGCTATAGAAATACTTAGGAAAGAAGGAATTGCAATAGCAGAAAAGAAGGGTGCAAGGGTTGCTAAAGAGGGAAGGATAGAGAGCTATATACATCCAGGAAGTAAGATTGGTGTTCTTGTTGAGGTTAACTGCGAGACGGATTTTGTCGCTAGGACAGACGAATTTAAGAATCTAGCTAAAGAGATAGCTATGCATATAGCAGCAAGTAGTCCCAGATATATATCTACAAGCGATGTCCCCCAGGACGTCCTAGATAAGGAAAAGGAGATATACGCTACTCAGGCTAGAAACGAGGGAAAGCCTGAGAAGGTTATAGATAGGATTGTTCAGGGAAGGATAGAGAAGTTTTATCAAGAAGTATGTCTCTTAGAGCAACCTTGGATTAGAGACCCTGAAAAAAAGATAAAGGACCTTATTAACGAAACTATAGCCAGATTGGGTGAGAATATTATAATTAGGAGATTTGTTAGATTTGAATTAGGGAAGGATTGATGAGTGAAGAGATAAAGTATAAAAGAATCTTACTCAAATTGAGTGGTGAGGCTTTTAGAGAAGACTCCGAACCAATAGGATATTCCTCCCTAGTAAGGATTGCGGAAGAGATTGAGTCTATATATAAGCTTGGAGTCCAGATAGCTATAGTTGTTGGTGGAGGTAATGTCATTAGAGGCATTACCTCCAGTTCTCTCTCTATAGATAGAGCTACTGCGGATTATATGGGTATGTTGGCTACAGTTATAAATGCCCTTGCATTACAGGCACGATTGGAGTCTATGGATATACCAACCAGGGTTCAGACTTCTATAGAGATGAGACAGGTCGCTGAACCATATATACGTAGGAGGGCTATAAGACATTTAGAAAAGGGAAGGGTAGTTATATTTGGAGGTGGTACAGGCAATCCCTTCTTCAGCACAGATACCGCTGCTGCTTTAAGAGCAGCTGAAATCAATGCAGAAGTTATGATAAAAGCTACTAAAGTTGATGGGATATACGATTCTGACCCAATTAAAAATCCCAGTGCAGTTAGATATCCAGAGATAAAATATATGGACATACTTAGTAAAGAGTTAAAGGTTATGGATGCCACAGCGGTATCCCTCTGTATGGAAAATAGGATTCCGATAATAGTATTTAATATATCAGAGAAGGGAAATCTTAAGAAGCTTATCTGTGGAGAAAAGATAGGAACTCTAGTAAAGGGGTGAGAAGATATGGATGAAAAGGCGTTCACCCGTAGTGTAGAGGAAAAGATGAAGCAATCTATAACTGTTTTCCAGAAGGAACTTGTTGGGATTAGAACAGGAAGGGCTAATCCAGCCTTAGTAGAAGAATTGATGGTTGATTACTATGGAACTTCTACTCCACTTTTTCAGTTGGCTAAGATAACCACCCCTGACCCTAGGACTATACTTATTCAGCCGTGGGATAAACAGGCGATTCAAAGTATCGAAAAGGCTATATTAAAGTCTAATCTTAGCTTAACACCTATAAATGACGGCACTTCTATAAGACTTAATATCCCTTCCCCTACTGAGGAGAGAAGAAAAGAGCTAGTGAAGTTAGTAAAGAAAAAGGGAGAGGATGCTAAGGTTATAATAAGAAATATAAGGAGGTCGGGGATAGAAGAGTTAGAAAAGGAGAAGAAGAACGGAAAGATTTCAGAAGATTTGGAGAAGAGACTCAAAGACCAACTCCAGAAGATTACAGACAAGTATATAGAAGAGATTGATAAGATCTTGGCAGAAAAAGAGAAAGAGATAATGGAGGTATAATTTTGGAATCAAATAATTTACCCATCCATATAGCTATCATTATGGATGGTAATGGGCGTTGGGCTCAAGCTAGGGGATTACCAAGGATCTATGGACATCAAGAGGGAAAGAAGAATGTAAAGAGGATAGTCAGACATGCAGCTAATCTGGGTATAAAATATCTTAGCCTTTTTGCTTTCTCTACTGAGAATTGGAAGAGACCTAAAGAAGAAGTAGATGGGCTAATGGAGATTCTAAAAGTTGGTCTTCAGGAGGAGAGACCTGAATTTATTAGGGAGGGAATAAGGGTTGTTTTCTTCGGTGATAGAACCAAGCTACCTAAAGATGTAATTGAGGAGATGGAATTGACAGAATCTTCAACAGCATCAAATTCTAGGCTTCATCTGGCTTTCGCTATTAATTACAGTGGAAGGGACGATATACTGAGAGCGATAAAGAGGATTTCTCAGAAAGTAGCGGATGGTAAAATTAATATAGATGATATAAATAATGACCTGATCTCCAAGGAGTTGGATACTAAAGATTTCCCAGATCCTGACCTTATAATACGAACCAGTGGAGAGTTAAGGATAAGTAACTTCTACCTATGGCAATCTGCCTACAGCGAATTCTACTTTACTCCAGTCTTGTGGCCCGACTTTGACGAAAAGGCTCTTGAATCTGCTATAGAAGCCTACCAAAGTAGAAAGAGACGGTTTGGAGGCATCTAAAAGATTAATGTTAAAAAGAATTATAAGTGCACTTGTAGGTATCCCAGTAGTTCTAATTCTTATAAGATATGGAGGCGTCCCACTTCAACTCTTTCTTCTAGTCCTTTTTACGGTAGCCTTCTTTGAATATAGTAGGCTTGCAGAGTATATGAATATAAAGATAAAATTTTGGGAGGGTTTACTCGGAGGAGTCTTTATACTTCTCTGGAGTTGGGAATATGCTACAAGTGTTTTACAGACACTTATAATCCTTTGGGTTTATCTTATGCTTTATTTTATAATTATGCAGGATATAGAGAATAGTCTTTCTATCATCTCAGCAACAATTTTTGGTCTGCTATATCTCTCGGTCCCACTATCTATGTTCCTAATAATGAGAAAATTTGACCCTAATGGTTACTGGTGTACTATGGTGATGGTTGGAACTTGGGCTTTTGATTCTACAGCCTATTTTGTTGGGAGAAAGTTTGGAAGGCATAAGCTTGCCTCTGTTTTGAGCCCTCTTAAATCCTGGGAAGGATTCATTGGAGGATTATTGGCGACCATAGTAGTTACTTTCTTATTTTTGAGTGATTTTAGAGGTATTCTAATAGGTTTGCTTCTTGGGTTAGGGGTTCAGGCTGGAGATCTCTTTGAGTCACTCCTTAAAAGGGAGGCTAATGTGAAAGATTCTGGTAATATCATTCCTGGCCACGGAGGGGTTTTAGACAGATTTGATGGATTTCTAGTTGGAGTAGTTTTTGTCTTTCCATTAATAAGATTCATAGTTGGTGGAGTATGGTAAAAAAGTTGATTCTTATAGGCTCTACTGGTGCTCTAGGCACTCAGGTTCTTGAAGTTATAAGAGAATTTAGAGATAGATTTGAGATATTAGGTTTAGGAGCTAGGAGAGATTCCGAACGATTAGCCTTACAAGTAAATGAGTTTCACCCAAAGTATGTACTTCTTACGGAAGAAGATAACATGTCTTCTTCTTTAAGGTCTGCCATAGAGTCTAGTAATAGTACTTTTTTCTCTGGGATAGAAGGACTTAAAAAGATTGTCTCTGTAGATGATGCAGACCTGGTTGTAATAGTTATGGGCGGAGCTTTAGGGATATATCCCCTTTGGGAGGCTATAAGATATAATAAAAATATAGCGATAGCTAATAAGGAATCTATTGTTATGATGGGAGAGATTATAAGAGATTTGGCAGATAGTAAAGGTATAAACCTCATACCTATAGATAGCGAACCTAGCGCCATTTTTCAATGCCTAAAGGCTTTAGATAGTAGGGATGAATTAGATAGTGTTATTCTTACTGCTTCTGGTGGTCCATTTAGGAGGTTTACTAGAGAGCAGTTAGAGAGAGTAACCCCTGAAGAGGCTACAGCTCATCCTGTATGGAGGATGGGAAAGAGGATAAGTGTAGATTCTGCTACTTTAATGAATAAAGGACTTGAATATATAGAGCTTCATAAGTTTTTCAATATCCCTTATGAAAAGATACATATAGTTGTACATCCCCAGGGTATTATGCACGGAGCTATAAATTTAAGAGATGGAACTCTCATATCTCTTATGAGTGTCCCTGATATGAGGATACCTATACTCTATGCACTCTCTTACCCTGAAAGGATAAGGACACCTTGGAAGAAGTTAAATCTTATGGAATTGAAAGAACTTACATTTGAACCACCAGATATTGAACGGTTTCCTGCATTAAAGATAGCAATGGAAGCTGGTAGAAAGGGAGCTTCCTATCCTATAGTTCTCAATGCATCAGATGAGGTAGCGGTTGATCTTTTCCTTAATAGAAGAATAAGGTTTACAGATATACCTATTCTAGTAGAGGAAGTTCTGTGTAGACATAATCCATCAACTGTAGATTCTATAGATACAGTGATGGAGATAGATAGTTGGGCAAGAAAGGAAACTGTGAATATATTTAATAAGGTGATGAAACGATGAATCTATTTTATTTCCTTATATTAGTAGGAATATTAGTCTTAGTCCATGAGTATGGCCATTTCTTAATGGCTAGGTTACATAAGGTTGGAGTTATTGAATTTTCTATAGGTTTTGGTCCAGTTGTAATCTCTTTTGAGAAGAATAAGACCAAGTTTTCTATAAGATTACTTCCGTTTGGAGGTTATGTAAAGCTTGCAGGATTAGATGCAGTAGAGACCGTAGAAGATGAGACTAATTTTTATAAGAAGAGTTGGTTAGCAAGATTTTCTATACTAGCCTCTGGTGGAATTATGAATTTTTTGTTGGCTATAGTTATCTTATTCTTGCTTTTTGTTTGGGGTGTTCCTACCGTTGTCCCTACAGGGATTAACTCGGTACTTTCTGGTTCTCCTGCTGAATTGATAGGTTTAAAACCTGGAGATAAGATTATCTCTATAAATGGAAATCCAGTTTTTACAGCTCAGGATATAACTCAGGCGATACAGAACTCGAAGAATAAGATAGTATTAGTCGTCGAGAGAGAAGGGAATAGGTTAACCTTTGAGGTGACACCTAAGTATGATGCAGAACAAAAGAGAAGACTAATAGGTATTACTGTTCCATTCTTTACTGAAGTTAAGTATCCTTTCTTTAGCGCTTTTAGAATGGCTTTGGGTGAGTTTGGTACTATTATATTAGGAACTTTAGATGCCCTTTGGAGGCTTATGACAGGCAGACTTAGTGCTGAATCATTTAGTGGTCCTATTGGAGTGGCTAGGATGACTGGAGTAGCTGTTCAGATGGGGATAAAGGTCTTTCTACAGCTTATGGCTTTCTTAAGCATACAATGGGGGCTATTTAATCTGTTACCTATCCCTGCGTTAGATGGTGGAAGAATACTATTTCTTACATTGAATCTGTGGAAGAAGGCAAAAATCTCACCTGAGAGGGAGAATTTTATTCACTATATAGGATTCCTCGTTCTTTTAGTACTGATGATAATAGTTACTATAGGAGATGTGAGACGATTCTAATGTGGAGAAGAGAGGATACTTTACCTATAAAGATTGGGAATATAGTTATAGGTGGAGGAAATCCTGTTGCTGTTCAATCTATGACGAATACCCGTACAGAAGATGTTCCGGCTACGGTATCTCAGATAAAGAGATTGGAAAAGGCTGGATGTGAGTTGGTAAGGGTAGCGGTTCCTACAAAGGACTCTGCTTTAAAACTTGGAGAGATAAAGAAAAGTATCTCTATACCTCTTATTGCGGACTTACACTTTGACTTATCTTTGGGTTTTATCGCATTAGAAATGGGAGTAGATAAGATAAGGATAAATCCAGGAACTGTTCCCAATAGACAGATATTAAAGGACTTAGTCTTGGAAGCTAAAGCTAGGAATGTTCCTATAAGAGTCGGTGTAAATAAGGGCTCATTACCAGATTCTTACAGTAAAGATAGAGAAGGCTTAGTAAAATGTGCCTTAGATTATGTAAAACTTATAGAGGATTGGGGTTATACTAATCTAGTGGTATCAATCAAATCTTCTGACCCAGAGGAGACAGTAAACGCAAATGTGCTTCTTGCTTCTTATGTTAGATACCCGATATCTTTAGGAGTAACGGAGGCAGGAGGAGGATGGAGGGGCATAGTTAAGTCCTCTATTGGTTTGGCACTGGCATTAAAAGAGGGGATAGGAGATACTGTTAGGGTCTCTCTTACTGGTGACCCTGTTATGGAGGTAAAAGTCGCATATGAAGTATTAAGAAGTTTGAATTTGAGAAGACGCGGTGTAAATCTGATAGCCTGCCCTACCTGTGGAAGATGTCAAGTCGATTTAGAGTCTTACTATCAAGAGGTTGAATCCGCACTAGAGAATATAACAGTACCTATAGATGTCGCTGTTATGGGTTGTAGTGTAAACGGACCTGGAGAGGCAAGGTTGGCTGACTGTGGTGTTGCATTTGGAAAAGATAAAGCTGTATTCTTTATAAAGGGAAATATAATAGGAACGTTTAGTCCCAGAGAAGCTATTAAAAAACTCATTAGCTATGTAAAGGAGGCAGAGAGATATAAAGATGAGAATGTCACAGCTTTTCTATTATCCACAGAAGGAGATGCCTAAAGATGTAGAGGCTATAAGCCATATGCTCATGCTTAAGAGCTGTATGATAGAAAGGGTTGCCTCTGGTATATATAACTTTTTGCCGTTAGGCTTTCGTGTTCTAAAGAAGATAGAGGATATAATTAGAAGAGAGATGTTAGCGATAGGTGCTCAGGAGGTTCTTCTTCCAGCACTTCATCCTAGTGAATTATGGAAGATGACTGGAAGGTGGGACGAGTATGGGGAAGAGTTGTTTAAACTTACAGATAGACATAACCGTATGATGTGTCTAGGTCCCACCCATGAGGAGATTATAACTGCTCTGGTAAAAGCTAAGATAAACTCTTATAGACAGCTTCCTTTTATGCTTTTTCAGATTCAGACAAAGTTTCGAGATGAACCAAGGCCTAGGTTTGGAATTATAAGAAGTAGAGAGTTCATTATGAAAGACCTATATAGTTTTCATGCAGATGAAGAGAGCCTAAACGAAGGGTATTATAAGGTCTATCAAGCATATAAGAAAATCTTTGATGCGATAGGTTTAGATTATAAGATTGTCGAAGCAGAAAGCGGTCCTATAGGTGGAGATGTCTCTCATGAGTTTGTAATAATAGCTGAAAGTGGAGAGGATGAGATAGCCTATTGTTCCTCTTGTAGTTATTCTGCTACTACTGAGAAGGCAGAGTATAAGTCTGTAATAGTAGAAGATAATGAGGAGTTACTGCCGATAGAGAAAGTCTATACTCCAGGTTTGAAGAGTGTAGAAGAGGTGTCCAATTATCTAAACGTCCCACCGTCTAAGTTAATCAAGACTATTATGATAAAAGCAGATGGTAGGGATATTGCTTTACTAGTGAGAGGAGATAGCGAAGTAAATTTAAAGAAGATAGAGAAACTTTTAGGTGTTAAAAATGTTTCTCTTATAGAGGATAGTGAGACCTCAGTCCCATTAGGTTTTGTTGGCCCAGTTGGCTTAGGGGGAATTGAGATTATAGCTGACCCGGAGATAAAGGGTATAAAGAACGGTGTTGTAGGGGCTAATGAGAAGGACCATCATCTCATGAATGTCAATATTGGTAGAGATTTTGAGCCTACTTATTTTCTTCCTATAAGAAAGGCAAAGAGAGGAGACCTATGTCCTAGATGTGGAGGAGAGCTTATTATCTCCAAAGGAATAGAGGCAGGACATATATTTAAGTTAGGAACAAAATACAGCGAACCTATGGGAGCGGTCTTTCAAACTGCTACAGGGCAGTTAAAGCCTATTATAATGGGGTGTTATGGGATAGGAGTAAGTAGGCTTGTTGCTGCCAGTATAGAACAGAATAATGATAAGAATGGTATTATCTGGCCAAGAAATATTGCCCCTTATGAAGTATACATACTACCCACAGATTGGACTAATAAGACAATAAGAGATTTTGCGGAAGGTTTATATGACAGGCTTTTACAAAAAGGTTATGAAGTACTATTAGATGATAGGGATGAAAGGGCAGGGGTTAAATTTATGGATGCCGACCTTTTAGGGATTCCACTACGAATAACTATAGGCAATAAGTTTATAAAATCAGGTATTGTAGAACTAAAGAATAGAAGAAGATCAGATATATTAGAGGTTTCTGCCGAAGAGGCTATAGATCGATTAGAAGAGGTATTCTAATGTGAAGATATTATTTCTTACCGCTAGTATAGGAACAGGACATAACAAGGCGATAGAGTCTGTAGCTAATGCGTTAAATATAATCTGCCGAGAAAAAGGATTAGAAGATATCGAGTATAAGATTGTTGATGTATATAATTACATAAATGTGGCTTTGGGTAAGTTTGTTTCTAAGAGTTATGAGAGGATAGTAAATCTTGCACCAAATCTCTATGGTTATTTCTACACTTTAGGGGAAGATTCTACCGCTTTAAAGGAATTCCTACACCATATAGGCGTAGGAAGGGTAAAGACCCTTATTGAAGAGTATAATCCAGATATTATCGTTTCCTCCCATGAATCTCCCTCAGGCATGGTGGCTAGTCTTAAAAAGGAGCAAGGTTTGAAGACAGAATTAATAGGTATAGTTACTGACTTTAGAGCCCATCCTTTTTGGGTTTATAATGAGATAGACAAGTATATGGTCCCTAACGAATTTACTAAGAACTACTTAATTAAGGAGGGAATTTCTCCAGAGAAGATATATATTACTGGTATACCAGTAGACTTAAGATTTGCCCAAGAATATGATAAGGCAGAGCTGAAGAGAAGGTTTAATCTTGACCCTGATAAGTTTACTATACTTTTAATGGGAAGCTGGCTCGATATAGGCATAGATAGTCTTATAGAAGCCTTAGATAAGGCATCTTTGCCTATTCAGATTATTGCTGTATCGGGTAAGAATGAGAGGTTGAAAGAACGCTTAGAAAGGATAAAGAGTAAGACAAATATACCTCTAGTAGTTTTTGGCTTCATCACTAATGTTTATGAAGTTATGCATGCGTCTGACATAATAATAACAAAACCTGGAGGACTTATCTCCTCTGAAACTTTGGCGTCTGGACTTCCTATGATTATAGTAAATCCAATACCTGGACAGGAAGAATTTAATGCTATATATCTTACTACCGAAGGTGCTGGGTTAAGGGTAAACAAACTCTCCGAAGTTCCTACCGTAATAGAGTTACTATTGGGAAGTCCAGAGAGGATTAAGGAAATGTCTAATAATGCTAAGAGGATAGGAAAACCTAGAGCAAGTTTTGAAATAGCAGAGATTATTCTATGCAGAAGGGATTAGTAGAGGTATATACTGGAGATGGAAAAGGAAAGACTACATCTGCATTTGGACTTGTATTGAGAGCTTTAGGAAGGGGCAAGAAGGTCATTATCTTTCAGTTTATAAAATCTAGCACCTCTCCATCTGGAGAGGTTATTGCTTTAAGAAAGGCTTTTCCTGAGGTAGAGATCATTCAGGGGGGTAGTGGAAGATTTATAACCACTAAACCTACAGAGGAGGATATAGCTCTAGCTAAAGCCCTTTATGAAAGGATTCTTTTGGCTGTCTCATCTGGGAGATACGATATAGTAGTTGTAGATGAGATATTCCCAGCATATAATGTTGGACTTATCACTTTGGAAGAGATAATAGGTCTTATAGAGAGAAAGGCTGAGAATACTGAGCTTGTCCTTACTGGTAGGGGAGCCCCTGAAGAGATAATAAGATTGTCTCATCTTGTCACAGAGATGAGAGATGTCAAACATCCTTATAGAGAGGGGATAAAGGCTAGGATTGGAATAGAATATTAAAAAAGGAGGCGATTCCCTTGAATGGGTATTTTATGCTTGTACTCCATACCCATCTTCCTTTTGTCAAAGGAAAAGGTATGTGGCCCTTTGGGGAGGAGTGGCTCTATGAGGTTATGTATGGTTCTTACATCCCTTTAGTTAAGATGCTAGAAGAGTTATACGAAGATAGTATAATTCCTAATATTACTGTTAGCATAACCCCTGTTCTCCTTTCTCAGCTTATAATGCCTGAATGTATAGATGGGTTTAGAAGATACATAGCTAGAAAGATAGAGCTTATAAATGCTGATAGGAATTATTTTAAACATACTCAAGAGACAGAACTATTTAACCTCACATTTTATTATAGAGACCTTTTGGAAGAGAGATTGCGATATTTTGAGGAATCTGGTGGTAATTTAGTAAAGAAACTCTCACAATTGGCAAAGAGTGGAGCGATAGAACTTATCACTTCCTCCGCTACACATGCCTATCTACCCCTTTTGAAAAATGAAAGGTCTATAAGACTTCAGCTAAAAGTGGGTAGAGAGGAGCATGTTAATATTATAGGACTTATACCTTATGGGATGTGGCTGCCGGAGTGTGCCTATAGGCCAGGGCTTGAGAATCTTATGTCTGAAATGGGTTACAGATTCTCATTTTTTGAAGAACATGCCATTCGCGGGGGTAAGGCTTATAGTCCCTATGGAGAAGATGTAGAATCTAAGGTGCTCCCTAAAGATTACTCTGTATTTAGGCCTTATCATATAAGAGATTCTAACGTATCTGCTTTTGGAAGGGCTGGAGAGCTATCAGGACAGATATGGTCTAAGGATTTGGGATATCCTGGGGAGGCTCTTTATAGAGAATTTCATAAACGTAAGGAAGGCTCTGGATTGCAGTATTGGAGAGTTACTGGTCCTAATGTTAACCTAGGAGCAAAGGAGCCTTATAATCCAGACCTTGCCTTGAAAAAGGTAAAGGAGCACGCTGGGCATTTCCTCTGGAGGTTGGAGAGGACGATAGAAAATGCGAATGTAGATAATCCTGTTGTAGTAACTCCGTTTGATACTGAGCTCTTTGGTCACTGGTGGTGGGAAGGGGTTGACTTTATAAAAGAACTGCTTATAAGGATAAATTCTTCAAATCTAGTAAGAACAATAACTCCTAGTAAATATCTTGCCAGTTTTCCTCCCAGAGAATCTATAGATATACCAGAGTCAAGCTGGGGAGTTGGTGGAGGACATGAAGTTTGGTATAACGAAAATACAAGGTGGATGTGGGAAAAGATATATGAGGTCGAGAATAAGATAGATAGAGTTTTCTCCAATAGGGATTTCTCTGGTTGGCAGGAGAGGATAGCAGACCAGATAATGAGAGAATTTTTACTCCTTACTAGCTCCGACTGGGAATTTCTGATATATACAAAATCGGCTGGAGACTATGGTGAGAAGAGGTTTAATGAGCATTTGACTAACATAAAACTACTTTTTGACCTACTTGAGAAATCGGTTTTATCTGGTGAAGACAAAGAGTTTATTATAGACTTAGAGAGACGCCATTCTCTATTTCCAAAACATAAACTATGGTCTCTCTGGAGGTGAATCTTATGAAAGTACTTATTGTAGCTAGTGAGGTAAACCCATTTGTAAAAGTAGGGGGACTAGCAGATGTTGCTGGAGCTTTACCAAAGGCTCTTGCTAATCTGGGTTGCGAGGTATCTATAGTAATGCCAATGTATAGGCAGATAAATCTAGCTGAGTATGAGGTATATGAGTTTATAAAAACTCTAGATGTTCCGCTTGGGTATGGCAATGAGACTGCAAGTATAAAGAGAGTTTCCTTATCTAAGGATATACATCTGTACCTAATAGATAATGGCGCATATTTTCAAAGGGAAGCTCTATATAACTTTCCTGATGATCCTAGACGTTTTATCTTTTTCTCCAAAGCTAGCTTTGAGTTGGCTAAGATTTTAGAGCCAGATATAATTCATTGTAATGATTGGCATACCGCTTTGGTGCCTGGTTATGTGAAATACTATTGGGATAAAAAACAGGTAGGAACACTTTTTTCGATACATAACTTAGCTTATCAAGGTCTCTGTGAAAGAGATATGTTTATATATTCTGGTCTACCTGAGGTTGCATTTAACCCTGAGGGAGTGGAATTCTATGGAAAGTTCAACATTATGAAGTCTGGCATAGTCTATAGTGATATGATAAATACAGTTAGTCCTACCTATGCCGAAGAGATTAAGACCCCAGAATTTGGCTGTGGTTTGGATGGATTACTAAGGAGTAGGTCAGACGTCTTGGTCGGTATATTAAATGGGATAGATGAAGATGAGTTTAATCCTCAGATAGATAGATATCTTCCAGTAAGATTTTCGGTTGATTCTTTAGAGAAGAAAGAGGAAAATAAAAGATTTTTACTTAGTGAATTAGGTCTTATCTATGATAGAAATATTCCAGTAGTAAGTTTTATAGGTAGGCTTTGGGAGCAGAAGGGTATAGATATTATTCTTCAAGCTATACCTGAGCTTATGAGTAGAAATATTTATCTAATAATCTTAGGAACAGGTTCTGAATACTATCACCAAGTATTGAGTCAATTTAAAGAACAATATCCAGATAAGGTCTCAGTAAATTTAAAATTCGATAATAGACTTGCCCATCTCATATATGGAGGTTCTGATTTTCTATTAATGCCATCTAGGTTCGAACCTTGCGGTTTAGGACAGATGATAGCTATGAAGTATGGGACTATTCCTATAGTTAGGGGTGTTGGTGGACTGAAAGATACCGTAAGAGAAAACGACACAGGTTTTGTATTTTTTGATTACACCTATAACGCCCTAATTGAAAGTGTAGATAGGGCAATCAATCTTTATAATGATAGAGACAGACTTGAGAAGATGCGTAAGAGGATTATGTTAGAAGACTATTCTTGGGGTAATTCTGCAAAGAAGTATCTAGATGTTTATGATAGAATACTAAAGAAGAGGTGAAAAGACTAGATGTCAGAACTTAGGAAAGACCCTGTTACTAGGAGATGGGTAATAATAGCTACAGAAAGGGCTAGAAGACCTACTGATTTTGCAAAACCTAAGACGGAAGAAAAGATTCTACCAGAATATGTAGATAATTGCCCTTTTTGTGAAGGGAATGAGTCCCTTACACCTTCTGAACTTATGGCTTATAGGCATGCTGGAACGCAAAGAGATGGTAAAGGATGGTGGATAAGGGTAATACCAAATAAGTATTCGGCAGTAAGACCGGATACTCCCTTAGAGAGAAGAGGAATCGGGATGTACGATGTGGCTACCGGCTATGGCGCACATGAGATTATAATAGAAAGCCCATACCATAACAGAACTATGGCTAATATGTCTGAGAAGGAGATAGAAGAGGTCCTCTGGGCTTATAGAGATAGAATCTTAGAGCAGGCAAAGAATCCAGATATCAAATACGCCATAATCTTTAAAAATTATGGACCGGAGGCAGGAGCTTCTCTAGAACATCCACATTCCCAGCTTATAGCTTTACCTGTAGTGCCCAAGAGGGTCTTAGAAGAGTATGAGGGAGCTAGAGATTACTATGCTTATAAAGAGAGATGCCCATACTGTGATATTATTAGACAGGATAAGAGTGATGGGGAAAGGGTGATCTATGAGAATGACCTTTTTATAGCTCTTGCCCCATTTGCCTCTCCATCTCCATATGAAGTGGATATCTTACCTAAACAACATTCATCTACTTTTGAAAAGATAGGTAAGATAGAAATTATGGAACTTGCTAAGATATTCAAGATTATATTCTGGGCTCTCTCAGAAGTCCTTAATGACCCTCCTTACAACTTTATACTACACAATATTCCTTTTAGAGGAAATGGAACAGAATTCTTCCACTGGCATTTTAATCTTGTTCCAAGAATCACTAAACTTGCAGGTTTTGAATTGGGTTCAGGTTTCTATATTAATCCGGTGAAACCAGAAGATTCTGCCAAAGCTCTAAGGGATAAGATTAATTCTATGTAGGGGGCTATAGTATGGTTTCGACACTCTATGTTGCATTGGTCTGGCATCATCATCAACCGACATATAAAGACCCAAAAACAGGCAAGTATTTACTTCCATGGACTAGGATGCATGCGGTAAAAGACTATTTCTATATGGCTAATCTCCTTGCCTATTTTCCCGATGTTCATTACACAGCTAATATAACTCCGGTTCTTATTTCTCAGTTAAATGACTATATCTCTAATTATGCAAGTGATGTATATCTAGAAGTGATAAATAAACCCGTGGAAGAGTTAACTGCAGATGAGAAAAGACTCTTGATCGAGTATTCGTTTGTGTTGAATCCTGAGTATTTTATAGAACCGTACCCTAATTTTTACTCCATCTATAAAAGGATAAATTCTCTTGGTATAGATAGGGCGGTAGAAGAATTGTCAGATCAAGAACTCCTTGACCTTCAGGTTTGGGGACACTTAGTTTGGTTTGATCCCCATTTTAAAAAGAATGACCCTGTAATAAGGAGACTAATAGAGGAAGAACACTTTACTGAAAGACATAAGAGGCTTGTGATAAGGAAACAGTTAGAAGTGATGAGTTTGATCCTACTTAGATATAGTGAACTTTTAGACCTAAATCAGGCTGAGATTATTACATCGCCATTTTATCATCCAATACTTCCTCTTCTTATAGATACTAATATCGCTAGTTTAACTGGAATAAGTAGTCTACCAAGATTTAATTTCCAATATCCAGATGATGCAAGACTCCAGATGAAATATGCTATAGACCTATATACTTCTACCTTTGGAGGAGTTCCAAATGGTATCTGGCCCTCTGAATTGGCTGTAAGCTATGAGGCGTTAAATATTATTAGTTCCCTCGGTTCTAGGTGGGTAATAACCGATGAGGATATCTTGGCTAAGACTTTAGGGAAGAGCCTTAGGGGACCTGAAGATAAGCTATTAAATCCAGAAGTTTTATATAGACCTTACTGGCTAAAGACCCAAAGTGGAAAGTTGATAGTGGTATTTAGAGATAAGTTTTTATCGAATCTAATAAGTTTTTATTATTACAAAATAGATCCTCAGGATGCAGCTATAGACCTTATAAAGAGGCTAGAAGAGGTAAGATTCAATCTTCCATCCGGTAAAAAGTACCTTGTAGTTATAGCATTAGATGGAGAAAATTGTTGGAATTACTATCCTGAGAATGGCTGGAAGTTCCTTACCTCACTCTATATGAGACTTTCAGAGACTGCAGGCTTAAAGCCTGTGACTATTTCAGAATTTATAGAGTTAGATGGAAATTTTGAGGTATTGACTACAATCTCTCCTGGCTCTTGGATAAATATGTCTTTTGATACCTGGATAGGTGAGCCTGCTACAAACCTAGCATGGGACTATCTGTGGCAGGTAAGAAAGGAGTTAGAAGATTCAAAAGAAGAGATCAATAGAGAGACTTATGAATCTGCCTTAAGAGAGTTATTTACTGCGGAAGGAAGTGACTGGTTTTGGTGGTACAATAGTCATCATAGAGTAAAAGAGGAGTGTATATTTGACAAGCTTTTTAGAGCCCATCTTAGGGAGGTGTATATTAAACTTAATAAGCCTGTTCCACGGTTTATTGATGAACCAATTAAGAAGTCTTAAGAATAAAGTTTTAGGAGGTGAAGTTTTATGGTTAAGAAATTTTTCAATAAGTTAACAGTAACTTTAATGCTGGTCCTGTTTCTTTTATCTCTAATTCCCTCTCTGTCATTTTCTGCTGATACGTTTAGTATTACTATCCTCCATACAAACGACACCCATGCTCATTTAGAGGAAATTGCCCGTAGGGTTACTCTTATAAGACAGGTTCAAAAGGAGGTAGGTAAGGATAAGGTTCTTCTCTTAGATGCTGGTGATGTATTTTCAGGAACACCTTATTTTACCATCTATAAAGGTTCTGCTGATGTAAGATTTATGAATTATGCAGGTTATACCGCTATGACACTTGGAAATCATGAGTTTGATGTGGGACCTAATGTTTTGGCAAGATTTATAGAGAAGGCTAAGTTCCCTATCTTATGTGCCAATTTTGATTTCTCTAAAGAGGAGGCATTAAAAGATAAGGTGAAAAGCTGGGTAATAGTAGAGAAGGGGGGAGAAAAACTCGGTATCTTTGGTTTGACTACGCCTGAAACTGCAGAGATATCTAGCCCTGGTAAGAACATAGTCATTAATGACTATGTAGAGATTGCGAAAGCAATGGTAAAAGAATTAGAGTCTAGAGGAATAAATAAAATCATAGCCCTTACGCACATAGGATGGGATAATGATGTGAAGTTGGCAAAAGAGGTCGAAGGGATCGATATTATTGTTGGTGGACATTCTCATACACTACCCAAGTCTTATCCAACAGTAGTCGCTGATGATAGTACCCCTACTTTAATTGTTCAGGCTAACGAATATGGTAAATACCTTGGACGTCTAGATGTTGTTTTTAATAATACTGGTGTTATCCAGAGCTGGAAAGGGAATCTAATAACTATTGACAATAAGATTGAAGAAGAATCTCTCTGCAAGATTAAGATTGAGGATTATAAAAAGCCTGTTACAAAGATGATGAATGCGGTAGTAGGAGAATCACTGGTTGACCTTGATGGAGATAGAAGTAGAGTAAGGTCTCAGGAGACAAATCTAGCTAATCTTATTACTGATGCGATGTTAGCTAAGGCAAAGGTTGTAAATGCAGTTATTGCTATTCAAAATGGTGGAGGGATAAGAGCATCTATTCCAAAAGGTAAGGTAACTCTTGGGCAGATTATGACTGTCCTACCCTTTGGAAATTATCTAGTTGCACTAGACCTTACTGGCCAGCAGATTATAGAGGCGTTAGAAAATGGTGTAAGTCAGGTAAAAGATTTAGCTGGTAGATTTCCGCAGGTATCTGGTTTGAGGTTTGTTTGGGATTCAAGTGCAGAGATTGGAAAGCGAATCGTTAGTGTAGAAGTAAAGAATCCAGATGGAACATATCAACCAATCGATCCTTCTAAGACTTATAGAATAGTAACCAATAACTTCTTGGCACAGGGTGGAGATGGTTATACTGTCTTTCAGAAAGGAACTAACTTTATAAATCTTGGTTTTGTAGATTATGAAGTCTTAAGAGAGTACATTCAGAATAATTCTCCGGTTAATCCACAGATAGAAGGGCGCATCATTAAGAAGTAAAAGTTAGGGGCTCTAATAGAGCCCCTTTATTATTTTAAACCATTTTTATGCCATCACTCTTTAAGAAGTCTATAATCTCATCTACATAGCCAAAGGCAAGACAGACTACAGTGTCTGCTCCTCCATAGTATATAGCTATTCTTCCTGTTTGAGAATCACACAATGCAGCACAGGGAAATACAACATTCGGGACATCTCCCACACATTCGTATAACTCTTGAGGTGAAAGTAGATAACTTCTAGACCGATATTTTACTATCCAAGGTTTCTCATTATCTAATAAAGCACAGCCAAAGCTATATACATATCCATTACAGGATAGTAATACTCCATGATATATGAGTAGCCAACCTTCGCTTGTCTCTATGGGAGTTGGTCCAGCCCCTATCTTAAGTGATTGCCAAGAGGAGTATTGGTGCCCTGCAGACATTACAAATCTGTGACAGCCCCAATGAATCATATCTAGACTTTCACTATAGAATATATCGCCAAAGGGTGTGTGTCCTCTATCTGAGGGTCTACTTAACATTGCATATTTCCCATTAATCTTTCTTGGAAAAAGTACACCATTCCTATTGTAAGGGAGAAATGCATTTTCTATCTGATAGAACTTCTCAAAATCGAAAGTGTAACCCAACCCAATAGTAGGTCCATAGTATCCATTACACCAAGTGATATAGTATCTATCCTCTAACCAGGTTACTCTAGGATCATACTTATACATACTTACTAGAGGGTCTCTCGTTTCTTGAATGAAATCTATCGGTTCCTCACTAAGAGTCCAATTAATTCCATCATCACTAAATCCGCTGTGAATATTCATAGCCCTGCTCTTATCATCCACCCTGAATACTCCAGCGAATCTATCTTTAAACTTTACCACTGCACTGTTAAATATGCTGTTTGCTCTTTTAATATGGTTCCTCTTTATAATAGGGTTCTTTGAGTATCTCCATATGACATCTTTACAGCCAGCTGGTCTTTCCTCCCATGGCATATTAGGGATAGACTCAGTATAGATTGTTATCTTGCCCATATCTGACCTCCTAAAGTATGTAGTTTATCTATATTATAACCTACAAAATGTCCTATTTTTAACGATAGATTTTACCGGAAATTCCTCATATTTTAGTTAAAAATTTACTTCAGAAATAACCCAAAAACCTCATCGGAGTAGCGGTCTCTACTGCTTTGGATCTAATGCCTTCCATAATAATGATAATTCGTAAATTCTTTAGTCTATAGTTTATCATATCTACCTGTCGTTGCGAGCGATAGCGAAGCAATCTAATAATTTTATTCCATTCAGAAGTTCATAGAACTTCCCATATAGATCCAGGCACTTTTCAGACTAGGGGAAAAGGAAAGGGTAGAAAAGTGATATAGACACGTACAGAATGTAGGTTATAGTATAATATTCTCTAAAAAGGAGGTTTTACTAACTATGGAGCTTATAGAACTACAGAGAAATGAGATAACGGAACATCTAATTTATAGTCATTTGATAAGAGATGCTAAGGATCAGCACAATAGAGAAGTTCTAAATAGATTGGCTCGAGAGGAGTATGGTCATTATGAGAGGTTAAAGAAGATTACTGGAAGAGATGTTTCTCCGAATAGAATTAAGGTATGGTTTTATCTTTTTGTAATAAAGATTTTTGGGATTACGTTTGGGTTGAAGTTGATGGAATCTGGAGAGGAGATGGCTCAAAAGAGTTATAATAATATTGCTCAAAAGTATCCTGAAGTGAATAGTATTATTGGAGATGAAAAGGCTCATGAGAAAGAACTTTTAGATATCTTAGATGAAGAAAGACTAAAATATGTTGGTTCTATAGTTTTAGGTCTGAGTGATGCGCTAGTTGAATTTACAGGAGCCTTAGCAGGCTTTACCTTTGCGTTGAGAAACACTTCTCTTATAGCTCTCACCGGCATTATTACAGGTATCTCTGCTTCGCTATCTATGGGTGCTTCAGAGTATCTCTCTACTAAAGCTGAAGGTGGAGATAGAAATCCTTTGGTTGCATCTCTTATCACCGGTATGACATATATATTTGCTGTATTTTTCTTAATTCTGCCATATGTTTTACTTAAAAACTGCCTTTTTGCCTTTGGTTTTACCCTATTATTCGCTGTAATTCTTGTCCTATTCTTTACCTTTTATATATCAGTGGCAAGGGACCTTGAATTTAAAAAGAGATTCTTAGAGATGATAGCTATTATATTTGGAGTATCTATCGTTTCTTTTGGCATTGGTCTTTTGGTAAGGGTATTTTTTAATATAGAGATTTAGATAGAAAATATTTTCTATACGTGGTAGAATTTTAATATTCTATTAAAGTTAGTGGAGGTGATAGTATGGTTAGGAGATTTAGATTATTATGCTTCATCTTTTTGGTAATGTTGTTAACCTTTACATCCTTGCCAATTTCTTTTGCCCAAAAGGTTCCTAAGACTAATTTCTACAATACGCCATCCGATTATCAAAGGGTTACCGGAAAGAGAATAACTAAGTTCGGGGAATCTCCTATGTTGGCTGAATTAGTGAAACAGGGGAAACTTCCGCCAGTCGATAAAAGGCTACCAAAGGACCCACTAGTAGTTGTCCCTGTAGAAGAGATTGGACAGTATGGAGGACAGGTGAACCTATTCACGAATTCTCCAAATAGTCTTGGAGAGGCAGATTATTTTACCGGATATGAGCATATACTTGGTATAGCTACCGATGGCTCTTCTGTAACTCCTCGTATAGCAAGGGCTTGGAAATTTACAGATGGTGGAAAAACTCTTACTATATATCTACGCAAAGGGATGAGATGGTCTGATGGGGCACCATTTACTGCAGATGATATCATCTTTTGGTATGAGGATATTATTCTGAATGATGAGCTTACTCCTGTAAAGCCTGTATACTGGTCTCCAGGTGGTAAATTAATGAAAGTAGAAAAAATAGATGATTATACAGTCAAGCTAAGCTTCGCAGTTCCATACCCCTTGGCAATCTATAGATTAGCCCATGAAACAGGGGCGATATATAGACCTAAGCACTTCCTAAAGCAGTTTCATCCAAGATATACACCTATTGAGGAGATAACTAAAAGGGCAAAGGCCGAAGGATTTGAAAAGTGGTATCAGCTCTTCGGTAAATATAACACCATTAATGCTACTGAAGTGAATTGTCCTACTTTAAGGTCATTTGTATTAACTAAGAGAGGGACAGATTTCTTAGTTATGGAAAGGAATCCTTATTTCTGGCAGATCGATATCGCTGGGAATCAATTACCATACATAGATAGGATATTTATTAGTGTAGTTCAAAGCATAGATGTTATGGATATGAAAGCTATTTCGGGAGAGGCAGATTTTGCCGGAAGAAGAACTAGTTTAGAGAACTATACACTTTATAAGGAAAATGAGAAGAAAGGAAATTATAGGGTACTCTTATGGCAAGGATTATGGGGGTCAAACTTTATTATTGAGATTAATCAGACCTATAAAGAGGACCCTGTCCTAAGGGATATATTTAGGGATGTAAGATTTAGAAGGGCTATGTCCTTAGCTATAAATCGTGAAGAACTAAATCAAATGTTGTATTTTGGTTTAGGGGTTCCTAGACAGACTACTGTAATTCCACAATCTCCATACTATGAAGAATCCTTTGCCAATGCTTATGCCAAGTATGACCCTGAAACTGCAAATAAATTATTAGATGAGATGGGACTGAAGAGAGGTCCTGATGGATATAGATTAAGACCTGATGGAAAGAGATTAGAAATCCTACTAGAACACGTTCCAGATGCTACTGCTACAAGGCTGGGGGAGATGTTGGTTCGTTATTGGGATGCGATAGGTGTTAAAGTAGCAGTAAAAGAGATTGCTAGAGAGCTACAAAGCCCTAGGGCAATGGGCAATCTTATCCAGATGGGATTCTGGACAGGTGATAGATGTGCTTTCTTATTTCCTCTTGAGCCTTACTGGTGGGTTCCAATGAATTATGGCTGGGAGAATACCTGGTGTCCTCTCTGGGCTCAGTGGTATGCTACTGGTGGGAAATCTGGAGAAGAACCTCCAAAAGAAGTGAAAAAGCTTTTAACCTTATGGGGGAAGATGCAGACAACTTTAAGTGATAAAGAGAGGATAAGATTGGGTAAAGAGATACTTAAATCTAACGCTGAAAATCTCTGGACAATAGGAACTGTTGGATTAACCCCTCAACCAATCATAGTAAAAAATTATTTGAGAAACATTCCTGCTGAAGGTCTCTGGGGTTATGATAACCTGAGGACATATGCATATTTCCCTGCACAGATTTTTATAAAGAAGTAAATTTATAAAGGGGGAAGAAATTTCCTTCCCCCTAATTTATCTAAAATTCTTTCCTGTATTTATAAACGCTTCTATATTTTCTAGAGGGGTGTCTTTTGGCAAATCACAGCCTGAACTCAGTATAAAATTTTTAATTCCTTTCATCTTTTTTAATAGATCTTTGGTAGCATTAACTACCTCTTGAGGTTTGGCTAAAAGGAATATTTTTACTGGATCGAGATTTCCTACAAGGTATATATCATTCGGTATAATATCTGAAGCTTCTTTTAGGTCTACTGGACTATCTAAGCTTAGTCCTATCGCTTTAGTTTTAGCCATTTCCTCTAAAAGATGCTTAGTGTTACCGCATATATGTAATATCAAAGGAGCTTTTAATTCTTCTGCAAGTATAGAAAAATATCCTCCTGAAAATTCTCTAAACTGAGAGGGGGAGAGCATTACTGAGGTTGGTTCTAATACAGCTACTACATCTGCTCCTGCATTTAGTAATGCATTTGCATAGTCTTTTATTACTATAGTAGTAAATTCTAGAAACTTATGTACCAAGTCAGGATTTAATATGAGATTCATCATCAAATCCTCTACCCCTATTAATTCTCCTGCTAAGGTAAATGGACCTATAGTGTAGGCACCCTTTAATAGAGAGTAGTTTTTAGCCAAATCTTCTACTACCTTTATAAATACAGGCATCCGTCCGGAAATCCCTTTGTAAAGTGTTCTAATTTTTTCTAACTCATCTAGTGTTTTTATATTATGCCTTCTTACAGAAGGATTATCATTTTCAGGAAAATCTATCTTTAGACCCAAAGCCTCTGCTTCTACAGTAAGATCCATAAATACAAATATACCATCAGGCTGAAACTTCTCTATGAGGAGTTTTAAACTTTTTATCTGGGTAGAAGCATCTGTTAGATTAGCTCTTAACGTAGTATTAGAAAGCTGTACTCCTGGTGCCCCTAGAAGAGGGATTACAGGGACTCTATCTTTCGGCAGATTAATACTCACTCTATCACTCCCTCTCGATTCGTAATTTACTAGATATCCTATCAAAATAATCGGTATTAATCAAGAAGGAACCTTTGAGATATTTTACTTGACTTGTGTTGATTCTTTTGATATTATCTCTAAACAACATAATATAGTAAAAGCTGTGAAGAGGAGTAGTAGCCATTTAAGGTGAACTCGCCTCAGAGCTGGATAGGTGAAATAGTAGTAGCTTATCCCGGGAATTCCCGTTATAGAATAGAGAGTGGGCTTAAAAGCCAATTAGGGTGGTACCGCGGAAAGCTTTCCGTCCCTAGCAGTTTGCTGTGGAGGGAAAGCTTTTTTATAACCTAAAAAGGAGTTGATAATATGCGTAGTGATGAAGTTAAAAAAGGAATTGAGAGGGCTCCACATAGGTCACTTTTAAAGGCATTGGGTATAGACGATGAGGAACTAGATAAACCTTTTATAGGGGTAATAAATAGCTATTCGGAGATAATTCCTGGCCATATACATTTGGCAAAGATAGCAGAGGGGGTAAAGGCTGGCATAAGAGAAGCAGGTGGAATTCCGTTTGAGTGTGAAACGATAGGTATATGCGATGGAATAGCTATGAATCACAGTGGAATGTGTTTTTCTCTTCCGTCTAGGGAACTTATTGCAGATAGTGTTGAATCACTTGCCGAGGCATATAAATTTGATGGCATTGTAGTCATTCCTAACTGTGACAAGATTGTCCCTGGTATGATTATGGGATTGGCAAGGGTAAATATCCCTTCTATACTTGTCAGTGGTGGACCTATGTTGCCTGGAGAATATAACGGAAAAAGGATAGACCTTTCTACTATATTCGAAGCGGTTGGAGCTGTTGCTAGTGGTAAGAAAGATATGGAATATTTAAGAGAGCTGGAATACTCTGCCTGTCCTGGGTGTGGATCTTGCGCTGGAATGTTTACAGCAAATTCTATGAATTGTCTATCTGAGGCTATTGGAATAGCCCTTCCTGGAAATGGTACTATACCTGCAGTTGAAGCGGGAAGAATAAGATTAGCCAAAGCTACAGGAAGAGCAATAGTAAGACTAGTTAAGGAGAACATTATACCTAGTATGATTCTTACCAAGTCAGCGTTCTTGAATGGAATAGCCTTAGATATGGCTTTGGGTTGTTCCACTAATACGATCTTGCATCTTACTGCTATAGCTAACGAGCTAGGTATCGGATTAGATTTTGACGAGATAAATAGTATAGCTGATAAGACTCCTTATCTTTGCTACTTGAGTCCTGTAGGTCCATACTATGTAATAGACCTTTATAGGGCTGGTGGAGTTATGGCTGTTTTAAAAGAGCTTAACAAGAAAGAGCTTGTAGATAGGAATACACTTACGGTTAGCGGAAAGAAGCTAGGAGAGTTGATAGATAGTGCTGAGGTAAAAGATTATAATGTGATAAGGCCCATAGATAATCCTATAAGAGAAACGGGTGGATTATCTATACTTAGGGGAACTTTAGCTCCAGATGGGGCGGTAGTTAAGAGATCAGGAGTAGCAGAGTCTCTTTATAGATTTATTGGAAAGGCTAAGGTTTTTGATGGTGAAGACGAGGCCACAAAAGCCATATTTGGTAATAAGATAGAAAAGGGTGATGTAGTTATAATTAGATACGAGGGACCTAAGGGTGGTCCTGGAATGAGAGAGATGCTTACTCCTACATCTGCTCTTGTTGGTATGGGATTAGATTTAGATGTTGCTCTTATTACTGACGGTAGATTCTCTGGTGCTACTAGAGGATTAGCTATAGGCCATGTATCTCCAGAGGCTTGGGAAGGTGGACCTATAGCTTATGTACGAGATGGAGACCTTATAGAGATAGACTTGAATAAGAGAGAAGTGAATCTTCTAGTTGATAAGGAAGAGATTGCTAGAAGAACCTATAAGGTTCCAGAGAGTCATAAGCGTAAAGGATATCTTGGTAGATATCAGAAATTAGTATCCTCTGCTTCATTTGGAGCAGTTATGGAGGTAAATAGAAGATGAGATTAACCGGGGCACAGATAGTTATTGAAGCATTGAAACATGAAGGGGTAGATGTTATCTTTGGAATCCCAGGAGGAGCAATCATTGATGTCTATGATGCCTTATATGATTCAGGTATAAGACATATCCTTGCCCATCATGAGCAGGGTGCAGCCCATATGGCTGATGGTTATGCTAGAGCTACTGGAAGAGTAGGAGTATGTTTTGCTACCTCAGGCCCTGGAGCAACTAATCTTACTACAGGAATAGCTAATGCTTATATGGATTCTATCCCTATAGTAGCGATTACAGGACAGGTAGCTACTCATTTGATAGGGAAAGATGCATTTCAGGAGGCAGATACAACTGGTATTACTTCACCAATAACAAAGCACAATTATCTTGTAAAAGACGTTAATGAATTAGCCAGAATTATAAAGGAAGCATTCTATATAGCAAGAACTGGACGACCTGGGCCTGTCCTTATAGACATACCTAAAAATATACAAACTGCTACTGCTGATTTTGATTACTCTTCTATAGAGATTGATATAAGGGGTTACAAGCCTTCAATAACCGGACATATAAGACAGATAAAGGAAGCGGCTAGGCTTATAAATGATGCTAAGAAGCCTTGTATATTAGCTGGAGGCGGAGTTATAACTGCAGGTGCAAGTGAGGAGCTCTTTAAATTAGCCACGAAAGCTAATATACCTGTGGCAACAACCTTTATGGGTATAGGAAGCTTCCCTCAAGACCACCCATTATCCTTAAAATCCGCTGGTATGCATGGTAATTATGCTGCGAACTATGCCCTTATGGAGTGTGACCTACTCATAGCTATAGGATGTAGATTTAGTGATAGGACTACTGGTAAGGTTTCTAGTTTTGCTTCTAAGGCTAAAAAGATTCATATAGATATAGACCCTGCCGAGATAAATAAGAACGTAATAGTAGATGTCCCTATAGTTGGAGATGCTAAGATTATCTTGAAAGCACTTATAGAATACGTTCAAGAGAAGAGGGAAGAGGAATGGCTAAGTTATATTATGGAACTCAAAGCTACTCATCCCCTTACATATGCAGATGGACCTACAATTAAGCCTCAATTTGTTATAGAGAAGCTCTGTGAGATAGTCCCAGATAATACAATTATAGTAACAGAGGTAGGACAGAATCAGATGTGGTCCGCTCTATTTTTCACCCATAAAAAGCCTAGACACTTTATATCTTCTGGTGGTTTAGGAACTATGGGTTTTGGTTTTCCTGCTTCTATTGGAGCTAAGGTTGGTAGACCTGACGCGCTTGTAATCGATATAGCAGGGGATGGAAGTTTTCTAATGAACATTCAAGAACTTGCCACTGCAGTAGAGAATAACATACCTATTAAAGTAGTTGTAATAAATAACAGGGCTCTTGGAATGGTTAGACAGTGGCAAGAGTTGTTCTATAAAAGGAGATATTCTGCTACTATCTTGAAAGAGGTTAATTTTGCTGAGATAGCAAAGGCTTTTGGAGCTAAGGGGATAAGGGTGACTGAGAAGGAAGGACTAGTTCCTGCTCTATACAGCGCTTTTGAATATCCAGGACCTGCGGTGGTGGATGTAGTAGTAGAACAGGAAGAGAATGTGGTACCGATGGTTCCTCCGGGTGCTCCAATAGACCAAATTATTGGAGGTAAGTAGGATGAGACATACTATTGCAGTCTTAGTAGAAAATAAATCTGGAGTATTAGCAAGGATATCTAACCTCTTTAGAAGAAGGGGGTACAATATAGAGAGTATTACTGTTGGAAAGTCGGAGAGGGAGGGAATAGCTAGGATAACATTAGAAGTAGACGGAGATGAATTAGTTATAGAACAAGTAACAAAACAGCTAAATAAGCTTATAGATGTGATAAAAGTGAGCGACATAACTCATGATGAGATGATAGAGAGAGAACTTATGCTTATAAAGGTTAGTGCTGATGCTTCTACTAGGTCTGAGATACTTCAGATTGTTGATATATTTCGTGCAAGCGTAGTTGATGTGAGCCCTAAGGCTTTGGTGATAGAGATTACTGGTGATAGAGATAAGCTAGAAGCTTTTGAGACATTACTTCGACCCTTTGGAATAAAGGAGATAGCTTGCACAGGTAAGGTTGCTATGGTTAGGCATCCTAAGGAAATTAAATAAAAAAGGAGGCGTTTACTTATGGCAAAAATATACTATGAACAAGATGTAAAGTATGATGCGTTATCTGGAAAGACAGTTGCTGTTATAGGTTATGGAAGTCAAGGAAGAGCACAATCGAGAAACTTAAAGGATAGTGGGGTAAAGGTTATTGTAGGACTAAGAAAAGGAGGAAGGTCTTGGGAATTAGCCAAGTCTGAAGGTATGGACGTTACGACAATAGAAGAGGCATCAGAAGTAGGAGATGTTATACAGATCCTTATCCCTGATCAGATGCAACAAGAAGTGTATGAAACTTCTATTAAGAAGCATCTAAATGAGGGAAAAGCACTAGGTTTTTCCCATGGTTTTAACATACACTATCATCAGATTATCCCTCCTGAGGGAGTGGATGTTTTTATGGTAGCACCTAAAGGACCTGGACCATTAGTAAGAAGAATGTACGAAGAGGGTAAGGGTGTTCCTAGCCTAATAGCTGTTTATAAAGACTATTCAGGTAAAGCTAAAGATATAGCCCTTTCTTATGCAAAGGCTATTGGTTCTTTAAGGGCTGGGGTCATAGAGACTACATTCAAAGAAGAGACTGAGACAGACCTCTTTGGTGAACAGGCTGTTCTCTGCGGAGGAGTAAACGAACTTATCAAGTATGGTTTTGAGGTCTTAGTAGAAGCTGGCTATCAACCTGAGATTGCATACTTTGAATGTCTTAACGAGCTAAAGTTAATAGTAGACCTGATCTACGAGGGTGGAATTATAAATATGTGGAAAGGTGTAAGTGACACTGCTAAATATGGTGGTTTGACGGTAGGACCTAAAATTATAACTAAGGAAGTAAAAGAACTTATGAGGAAAGCTTTGGAAAGGATACAGAATGGCGAATTTGCTAGAGAATGGGTGTTGGAGAATAAATCAGGTCAGGTAGTTCTTAAGGCTAGTATCGAATCCGCAGAGAATCATCCTATAGAAAAGGTTGGAAAGACTTTAAGGGATATGATGCCATGGATAAAGAGGGGAGAGTAAAATGAGAAAGGTCTTTATATTTGATACTACTCTTAGGGATGGCGAGCAAACCCCTAGAGTTACACTTGAACCTCAAGAGAAACTTAGGATAGCTAAACAGCTTGAGGAAATGGGGGTAGATGTTATAGAGGCCGGTTTTCCCATTGCGTCTCCAGGTGATGTAGAAGCGGTTACTATAATCTCTAAAGAGATAAAGAATAGTATAGTATGTGGGTTGGCTAGGTCTATTAGGAAGGATATAGATACAGCGTGGTCTGCCCTTCAGTATGCAAAAAGACCTAGGATACACGTGTTTATAGCAACTAGCGATATACATATGAAGTATAAGCTGAGAAAGACTAAGGAGGAAGTATTAGAACAAGCTGTGGAGGCGGTAAGATATGCCAAATCTCTCTGTGAGGATGTGGAATTCTCCGCTGAAGATGCCACTAGGTCAGACCCAGAATTCTTAAGAGAGATTTTCTTACGAGTTATAGAGGCAGGAGCTACAGTTATAAATGTTCCTGATACTGTCGGTTACTGTGTGCCAAGTGAGTTCGGAAATCTTATAGCTCAGGTAAGAAGTTATATCCCAGAAGATATCATTTTAAGTGTCCACTGCCATAATGACTTAGGTCTAGCTACTGCTAATTCCTTAGTTGGTGTACTTAATGGAGCTAATCAGGTAGAGGTAGCTATGAATGGATTGGGAGAAAGGGCAGGGAATGCTGCCTTTGAAGAAGTGGTAATGGCTATAAAAACAAGAAAAGACATATTTAACGCATATACAGATATAAAGACAGAGTATATTATGAGTCTAAGTAGGCTTGTAAGTGGGCTTACCGGCATACCAGTTCAGCCAAACAAAGCTATTGTTGGCATTAATGCCTTTGCTCATGAAGCGGGAATTCACCAGGATGGTATTCTTAAGGAGAGAAGCACTTACGAGATAATGAATCCTAAAGATATAGGTCTAGATTCCTCCGAGATAGTGCTAGGTAAACATTCTGGTAGACATGCCCTTAATGAAAGGCTTAAACAGTTAGGTTACGTTCTCTCGGAAGAAGAACTGACTAGGGTTTTTGAAAGGTTTAAGGTGCTTGCTGATAAAAAGAGAGAGATCCTAGATAGAGACCTTATAGCCCTTTTAGAGGAAAAGCCTGTAGAATTACCTGTGTATAGACTCGTTAATATGGAGGTAACAACAAAGATAAATAATAGCTCATATGCAAAGGTAGACCTTGAAAAAGCCGAAGAGAGATTCCATGGAGAATCAGAAGGAGATGGACCTATTGAGGCGCTTTTTAATGCTATAGAAAACGCTATTAATATGCACTTTGACCTTATAGACTTTTCTCTAAAGTCTGTTACTATGGGTAAAGATGCTTTGGGAGAAGCCTTAGTTAAGCTGAAAAAGGATGGAGAGGTTCATTCTGGTAGAGGCACTAGCAAGAACATTCTTGAGGCTAGTGTTATAGCATATATAAACGCTATAAATAGGGCTCTTGCTTAATCCCTACTAGGTTGATATAATCTAATATAGGTAAGAAAGATGGGAATGACACTTACAGAAAAGATTATTTCTGCGCATACAAATAAGGATGAGGTTCATAGCGGGGAATTTGTAATAGCTAAAGTCGATTTTTCTCTTGCCAATGATATAACTGGTCCTTTAGCTATTAAAGAGTTTGAGAAGATAGGGGTAGATAGGGTTTTCGATAAAGAGAGAATTGCACTTATCCCCGACCATTTTACCCCTAATAAGGATATCCCTAGTGCCGAGCAGTGTAAAGTCTTGAGAGAATTTGCCCGTAGGATGGACCTTAAATATTACTATGAAGTAGGACGGGTAGGTATCGAACATGCCCTTCTACCTGAAGAAGGCTTAGTTGTCCCCGGTGATGTAGTTATAGGTGCAGATTCGCATACATGTACCTATGGAGCTTTAGGGGCTTTCTCAACAGGTGTAGGAAGTACAGATTTGGCTAATGTCTGGGCTACAGGTGATATATGGCTTAGAGTCCCTGAGAGTATAAAGTTTATACTATATGGTAAGCCTCAAAAGTGGGTCACTGGTAAAGATATTATCCTGAACATTATAGGACGTATAGGGGTAGAAGGGGCAAATTATATGGCGATGGAATTTTCAGGCGAAGCTCTAAAGTATATTTCTATGGACTCAAGATTTACTATATGTAATATGGCTATCGAAGCTGGTGCAAAAAATGGTATTATCCCTTTTGATGATATTACAGCTAACTATATGAAGGGTAGAAACAAGAGACCTTATAAGATATATCTTCCAGATGAGTCTGCAGATTATAAAGAGATAATAGAGATAGATGTCTCTAGCATCCCACTAGAAGTGGCTCTCCCTCATTTACCTTCTAATGTAAAGTCTGTAGAGGACATTGGAGAGATATATATAGACCAAGTAGTCATAGGTTCTTGCACAAACGGAAGAATGGAAGACTTAAGGATAGCTGCTCAGATTTTAAAGGGCAAAAAGGTCCATCCATACGTTAGATTAATAGTCATTCCTGCCACCCAAGAGATATATCTACAGGCTTTAAAGGAGGGACTTATAGAGATATTTATCTCTGCCGGTGCTAGTGTTTCTACACCTACCTGTGGTCCATGCTTAGGTGGACATATGGGTATCTTGGCTAAGGGGGAAAAAGCATTAGCAACTACTAATAGGAATTTTATAGGCAGAATGGGTCATCCAGAAAGTGAAGTCTATCTCTGTGGACCAGCTGTAGCAGCTGCCTCTAGCATAGAAGGAAAGATAACTGCTCCATATGATTAGACCTCTTTCTACGCTAAAGGTAGGAGAAAAGGGTAAGATAGTTAGATTGATAGGCGGAACTGGAATGATTAAAAGATTATCCGATTTGGGGTTTGTCCCTGAACAGGAGGTAGAAGTTGTAAGGTCTGCACCCCGAGGTCCTATAGCTATAAGAGTAAAAGGAACAATTTATGCTCTCGGTAGAGGGGTTGCAGATAAGATATATGTTGACGACATCCAGTGAAAAGACAGAATCATCATATATATCAAGTAGAGAGATTACAATTGCTCTTGCCGGTAATCCAAATGCCGGTAAGAGTGTAGTTTTTAATCAACTTACTGGTGGAAATCAGATTATAGGTAACTGGCCCGGTAAGACAGTAGAAAGGACTGAAGGCTGGGTAAGGTATAGGGGAAGAAGGATAAGGATAGTAGACCTACCTGGTATTTATAGCCTATCTACCTATACAGAAGAAGAACTGATAGCTCGCGAGTTCATCATCTCAGGTACTCCAGATGTGATAATAAATGTTATCGATGCCTCTCTTTTAGAGAGAAGTCTTTTCTTAACCCTGCAACTCTTAGAGATGGAAAGACCCGTACTTTTAGCAGTAAATCAACTAGATGTAGCAGAATCAAAAGGGTTAAGGACAGACATAAATACCCTTTCTAAGTTATTGGGAGTTCCTGCAGTAGGTATTATAGCTACCAAAGGGACAGGGCTTAATAAACTGTTAACTACTGCCATTGAGTTAGCAGAGAAAAAAGAGAGGATTATTCCTCCAGCGTATGGTGGAGAGATAGAGCAGAGTATACTTGAATTAACAAGATTGCTAGATGGAATCTATCAAGAATATCCTACTAGATGGTTGGCTATAAAGATTATAGAAAAAGATGAGTGGTTAAAAAATTTAGATATACCTAAATCTATTCTGACTAGGGCTGAGGAGATTAGGGAAGAGATAGAAAGGACTCATAAAGAGCCAATAGAGGTGATAGTGTCTTCTGAAAGGTATGCCCTAGCTAGTCGTATTGCTAGAAGTTCTCAGTATTATGAAAAGAGAAAGAAGAGTTTCCTACAAAATCTAGACCTAGTTCTTCTTCATCCCATTCTAGGCTATGTATCAATGGTTTTATTCCTCTTTGTTGCTTTTGTAAGTCTATTTAAGATAGGAGCAATCGGTTCTTCCTTTCTAGAAGAGCTCTTCTCTCATTTGGACCCGATTATTAAGAGTATCTCTATTCCAGAAACTCTTAAGAACCTTTTATGGGATGGGGTATTAAATGGATTCATCTCTGGTGTAACTATAGCCCTGCCATATATACTCCCATTCTATATCTTCTTATCTTTTCTAGAAAATAGTGGATATCTAGCTAGAATCGCCTTTCTTACAGATAGTATTATGCATAAACTTGGGCTTCATGGTAAAGGGGCTATTCCGATTATTATGGGTTATGGATGTAATGTTCCAGCTATATTAGGGACTAGGATCTTAGAGAGTAAGAGAGAAAGAATCATTGCGAGTTTTCTTTCTATGCTTATACCATGTTCTGCTAGGACAGTTGTAATATTGGGGTTAGTGGGTATCTTTTTAGGTATAAAGTGGGCACTTGTTATATACATTTTAGACCTGATTGTTATCTATATTGTTGGTCTTTTTATGAATAGATATTACCCTGGAGAAACACCAGGACTGATAATGGAAGTTCCAGACCTTAGAGTTCCAGTTCTTAAACCAACATTAAGGCAGTCTTGGTTTAGGATAAAGGAGTTTCTCTATGTGGCTCTTCCTTACATTATATTGGGTTCGGTATTACTAGAGATAATAAAACTGTTAGGTTGGTTCAATGCGATAAATAGGATACTGAGTCCTATTATAGTAAATTGGCTTGGTTTACCTCCCATTACTGGAATAGTCCTTATATTTGGTTTACTAAGAAAAGAGTTAACTTTAATCTTGCTATCAACCTTTAGTGGAACGACTGATTTTTCATTAATTCTAAACCCTAGACAGATGTTTATTTTCTCGTTTTTTGTAACCTTATATATACCCTGTTTGGCTACTATAGCATCTCTTAGAAAGGAGTTAGGAAGATTTATCGCTTTTATACTTGTGTTTTTAGAGATACTGTTATCTCTTTTACTTGCTGGCATTTTGAATCATCTCTGGATGTATATAGCTAGTTGAGCCGAGGAGGTGAATTTGTTTGCCAATAATAACCATATCAAGAGAGGTAGGCAGTGGTGGAGATGAGGTAGCCCATAGATTGTGCGAAGTATTAGGTTACCGATACTTTGATAAGGCACTTATGACAGAAGTTGCTGTTAAGATGGGGATATCGGAAGTAGAGGTTATAGACTACTCTGAAGATAGCTATAAACTACGTTCCTTTATAGATAATCTTTTTAGACGTCGTGAGCCTCTAGCCACCATAACGATTAGAGGGACAAATTCTGCAGGAGAGATAACTCATATGACTGAGGTTTTAGATGAAGAGAGAGCTCTCAAACTTATACAGAGAACTATAGAAAGACTAAGAGAAAAAGGTAACATAGTTATAGTAGGACGTGGAAGTCAAGTAATACTTAGAGATGCTCCAGGGGTTCTTCATGTAAGGATAGTTGCCCCAATAGAACAGCGTATAAGCTATATAATGATAAATCGTAGTCTTACTAGAAACGAAGCTAGAGAATACCTGGAAGCTAAAGATAGGGCATCTGCAGAATATCTACGGAGATTTTATGGAGTAGATTGGAATGACCCTTCCCTTTATCATCTTGTGATAAATATGGGTAGATGGAATACCGATGAGGCGGTAGAGATTATTCAATATGCTCTAAAGAAGATACAAGGCTAGGAAGGATCTGTATAAGAAGATATCTTACCTTCGAAGTTTCTAAGTAATATCTGGTCTCCATTCCTTCCTATGATATACTGTGGACTTACTGGTATCTTGCCCATACCTGGAGCATCTATTACAAATGTGGGAACAGCTAATCCTGAGGTAAACCCTTGAAGCGCTTCTATAATTTCTATCCCCTTTTCTACAGGAGTCCTAAAATGAGAAAGTCCTTCAACCATATCACATTGATATAAATAGTAAGGCCTTACTCTTATTTTTAACAATCCTTGAACTAGTTTCTTCATAACTGCTACGTCATCGTTTATCCCCTTTAAAAGGACCGATTGATTCCCTAAGGGTATTCCGGCATCTGCTAACATCTCACAAGCCCGAGATGATTCAGGGGTAATCTCATTTGGATGATTAAAATGAGTATTTATCCATATAGGATGATATTTCCGTAGCATACTGCATAATTCAGGGGTAACTCTTTGAGGTAGAGTTACTGGGACTCTTGTCCCTATTCTAATAATCTCAATATGGCTTATGTTCCTTAGATTAGAAATTATCACCTCTATCATTCGATCAGGAAGGATTAGAGGGTCACCACCAGAGATGATTACATCTCTAATCTCTCTATGAGAAGCGATATATTCAAATGCTTTATTTAGTTCTATATGATTACTGCTCTTTTTTACCTTCTCAGTTAATCTCCTCCTAGTACAGTGCCTACATAAAGTTGGACAGGAATCTGTCACTAATAAGAGGACTCTATCTGGATATCTATGGACTAATCCAGGTAAAGGGGAATAGACATCCTCTTTTAAAGGGTCTTCTGTCTCATATGGCATATGCTCTAATTCGTGTATACTTGGTATCGACTGAAGTCTTATAGGGTCATTATAATTTGATTGATCTATCAGTGAAAGATAATAAGGGGTTATAGCCATTTTTAAATATTTCAAACTCTTTTCTATATCTTCCTTCTCTTGTTCTGCTAAATCCAGAATCCTCTCTAAGTCTTCCAATCTGGTGGTTCTATTTCTAAGTTGCCATCTCCAATCATTCCATACTTCTTTATCTACATCAAAAAAATCCCTAACTCTGAATTCTGATTTAGTTGACTCTGTCTCCATCCTTTAACTCCCTTCCTTATTTAAGAGAGCTGGATATCTTGAAATTCCAGCCTTTAAGATTCTAGCAATTAAATCTTTATAACTTATACCTTTAACCATAGCCATACTGGGAAAGTTTCCCTCTTTTGGATCAAGGTCTGGTAACGGATTTACTTCTAGGACGTATGGGATTTCATCTTTAGAAACTCTAATATCTAGTCTAGCTAGATCTCTGCACCTAAGAACTCTATATACTTTTAGTGAAATATTACATATCTTTTCGTATAGGCTTTTAGTTAGAGAAGCTGGACAGTAATGTTTCACCAAATGCCAGTATTTAGCTTTTATTATTCCACTAGCAAACTTACCAAGTTCGTCAGGGATAGATGAAAAATCAAGTTCTTTTATCGGTAGGACCTCTGGAGGAGCATTTCCCAATATGCCTACAGTGAGTTCTCGACCTTCTACAAATTCTTCGACTAGTGCAGGCTGACGATAAAGGTCGATAATCTTTGCAATCTGTTCTTTTAATTCTTTGAATGAGTACACTATGCTTCTACTATCTAGTCCCATACTAGAACCTTCATGGCTCGGCTTTACAATTATAGGAAATCGCAAATCTCCTATATTTTGTGTCTCTTTAAGATTGGATATAACGGTATATCTAGGTGTAGGAATATGCTCCGCGATAAAGATTTGTTTTGTTATAGGTTTATCTAAAGTTATAGCCATTGTCAGCGGACCAGAACCGGTATAGGGTATTCCTAGCCATTCTAAAATAGCAGGAACATGAGATTCCCTAGATTCTCCTCTTATCCCTTCTCCAATGTTGAATACTATATCTGGCGAAAGCTCCTTTAAATTTTCAACAAAGGACTCATTTGCCTCAACAGGGAAAACCTTATGGCCTAAAGACTCTAAAGCCTGAACTATAGCCTCTATAGTCCGGGGCGGATCAAACTCCGCGTATCGGTCTGGAGGTTCATCATCCTCCACTATAATCTCTTCTGGTTTTTTATTAAAAGCCAAGACTATTTTCATACTTGCTAAATTATACTTCGACCTTTATAAAAGTCAATACTTCAAGGAGAGATTTTATAATTTTGGTTCTTACAAAAAAGGCGAGGGAAGTCTCCCTCGCCTCTAAAATATAACAGATTTTACCTGAATATTATACCAAATACTAGCGCAATTATAGACATAAGCTTTATCAAGATATTCATAGAGGGACCTGCGGTATCCTTAAACGGATCACCAACAGTATCTCCAATTACAGCTGCTGCATGAGTGGGTGTTCCCTTACCACCTAAATTCCCAGCTTCGATGTACTTCTTAGCGTTATCCCAAGCACCACCGCTATTTGCCATCATAATAGCTAATGCTACCCCTGTCAATATAGCACCAAGTAGAAAACCTCCTACAGCTTCTTTACCCAACACTAGTCCTATAATAATGGGGGCAACAACCGCTGTAATGCTAGGAGCTAGCATCTCTCTTAAAGCTCCTTTAGTGGCTATGTCTACGCAACGTGCATACTCTGCTCTTGCCTTTCCTTCCATTAGCCCCTTAATCTCTCTAAATTGCCTCCTTACTTCTTCTACTATCAGATTAGCGGTTCTACCTACTGCTTCCATAGCAAATGCAGAGAACATAAATGGCATTAAGGCTCCTATAAATGCTCCTATTAGAGACTTAACAGAGAGGATATTCACTATACTTAGACCTACAGTATGTGTATAGGCACTGAATAGGGCAAGAGCGGTTAATGCTGCAGAACCAATAGCAAAACCCTTCCCTATGGCAGCAGTGGTATTCCCTAGAGCATCTAGTCTATCTGTTATCTTACGAATATTAGCTCCAAGTCCAGCCATCTCAGCTATACCACCTGCATTATCTGCTATTGGTCCATAGGCATCTGTTGACATCACTATGCCTATAGTGGCTAACATTCCAACTCCGGCTATAGCTACACCATAGAGTCCATTCAGAGCCCAAGATATACCAATAGCACCTGCAATCATTATTACTGGCACTATGATGCTCTTCATTCCAAGGGCAAGTCCCCTTATAATAACCGTACCAGCACCGGTCTGTGCACTTTCAGCTAGAGATACTATAGGTTTACCAGATGTATAATACTCAGAGACAAGACCAATAATTATCCCCACTATAAGCCCAGCCAATAATGCAAAGAGTGGATTATAGGTATTTAGTAGGGATTTTGTTAAAGGTATAGCTACTATTACTAAAATGATCGCAGATACATAGGTTCCCCATCTAAGAGCAGATTGGGGGTCTCCTTTCCCAAATAACTGTACATAGAAAGATCCAATTATAGATGCTACGGTTCCTACAGCTATAAGGATAAGAGGATATAGGATTGCATTTAGGGATAACTCTTTAGAGAATGCAGTAAGTCCTATTACCATAGCAGCAATAACAGCTCCTACGTATGATTCAAAGAGGTCTGCACCCATCCCTGCAACGTCTCCAACGTTATCTCCTACGTTATCCGCTATGACACCCGCATTTCTTGGGTCATCCTCAGGTATATTCTTCTCTACTTTACCTACTAAGTCTGAGCCAACATCAGCGCTTTTTGTATATATACCTCCTCCTACACGGGCAAATAGAGCTACTGAGCTAGCACCCATTCCAAATGCATTTATAACGTTAGGGTCTTTAAAGATTAGGTAGGCTATAGAAAGACCAAATACCCCAAGACCTGCAACTGCAAGCCCCATTACAGAGCCACCAGTGAAGGCAACTCTCAAAGCTTGAGACTGACCCTTCTTTGCTGCTTCTGTAGTCCTTACATTGGCTCTAGTAGCAGCTTGCATACCAAACCATCCTGCAAATATAGAAGATATACTACCCATAACGTATGCGATAGCACTGTACGGATTGATAAATATGGCTATTACAGCAGTCATAACGATAATAAAGTATACAAGAGTCAGATACTCCCTCTTTAAAAATGCTACTGCTCCTTCGTGTATAGCGGATGCTATCTCCCGCATTCTCTCTGTTCCAGCTGGTTGCTTTGATACCCAGGTATAGAAATAATATGCGAGCAGTAGCGTCCCACCTCCTATGATTGTAGAAAGCGTTAATAAGGTATTACTGCTCATATACGTCACTCCTTCCTCCACTAGGATTTTATAGAATTAATTTTTTGCTTTTGTTTATGTCTTTTCTCTAACTCCCTGTATACATCTTGAGGAGTCAGCTTTAAATTTGCTAGTAAGACCAATATGTGATAGAAAAGGTCAGAGACTTCATATATCACCTCACCACGATCCTCTTTCATTCCTGCCAGAAGGACCTCTACTATCTCTTCCCCTATCTTTTTAAGTATCTTTTCTTTACCCTCTTTAAAGAGTTGAGATGTATAAGAACCTTCGGTAGGGTTAAGTTTTCTGGATAGGATGATTTCGTAAAGGGTATCCAGATTAAATCTAGTATAGTCTTCTTTAGAATACAACTCTTGGAAAAAGCATGATAGATGTCCTGTATGGCAGGCTACTCCCCTTTGTTCTACTAGTACAAGTAATGCATCATTATCGCAATCCAATCTAATCTCTTTTACCTTTTGTATATTGCCACTAGTTTCCCCCTTATTCCATAACTTTTGCCTCTCTCTACTCCAAAACCAAGTAGTCCCTGTTTCTATTGTCCTTCTCAGAGACTCCTCATTCATATAACCCAACATAAGGACTTCACCTGAGTTAGCCTCCTGAATAATAGCCGGGATCAGTCCGTCTTTGTTATATTTTATGTTAGATAACTCTATATTTATAATCGTACAGGGATCCCTTCCTCTTTTAGATACTCTTTTATTTCTCTTATAGTATACTTTTTATAGTGGAGTAGAGAGGCTATTAATGCAGCGCTTGCCTTTCCATCTTTCAATACATCTCTTATATGTTCTAGGCTTCCAGCTCCACCAGATGCTATAACAGGTATATTAACCGCTTCTGCTACAGCTCTAGTAAGGGCTATATCATACCCTTGCTGAGTTCCATCAGCATCTATGCTTGTAAGTAAGATCTCTCCTGCCCCTAAACTTTCTACCTCTTTTGCCCAGCTTATTGCTTCTAGGTTAGTAGGTGTAGTTCCTCCATTTATGTAAACCCTCCATCCTTTCATATCTTCATCTCTTTTTGCATCTATGGCTACAACAATACATTGTGACCCAAAGATTTTTGATGCTTCTGTTATAAGGGATGGATTTTTTACCGCTTGAGTATTTATAGAGACCTTATCTGCTCCTGACCTCAGTATTTCCTTTATCTCTTCTATACTCCCTATACCACCTCCTACCGTAAAGGGGATAAACACCTTAGATGCTGTTCTCTTTACAAATTCTACAATAGTTCTTCTTCTCTCAAGAGATGCTGTTATGTCTAAAAATACTAATTCGTCCGCTCCTTCCTTATCATAATATTCTGCTAGCTCTACAGGGTCTCCAGCATCTTTTAAGTCGATAAAGTGCATCCCTTTTACTACCCTTCCATCTTTTACATCAAGACAGGGAATTATCCTCTTAGTGAGCATAACTTATCGCCTCTTCTAAGTTGATCTTACCCTCATATAGGGCTTTACCTATAATAGCCCCAGTAGCACCAGCCTCTTTTATCCTCTTTATATCCTCTATAGTGCCTATTCCACCAGAGGCTATAGTTGATACCCCTACAAAGGCTATAAACCTCTTTAATCCTTCTATATCTGGGCTATTTAGAGTTCCATCCCTCTCTATATTGGTATAAATAAATTCCTTAACTCCAAAGTCTTTTAATTTCTTGCCAATATCTATATAGTTAAATCCTGTCTCTTTTAACCATCCGTGTATAAGAATCTTTTCCTCTTTTACATCTAAACTTACTATAATGTTCTCCTGATGCTTCGAAAGGGCTTCCTCTAAGAGCTTCTCGTCCTCAAACACTATACTACCAAGTATCACCTTTTTAACTCCACTATTTATGTACTCCTCTATGTATTCTAAAGACCTAATTCCACCGCCAACTTGAACTGGAACTTTCAACTCCTTTATAATTTTCAGTATGATATCTCTATTTACTGGCCTTCCCAATCTAGCACCGTCTAAATCTACAATATGTATCCTATCTGCTCCTTTACTTTCCCAATTCTTTGCTACCATTACAGGGTCATCACTGTAAACGGTCTTCTTACTAAAGTCCCCTTTAACAAGTCTAACACATCTTCCTTCTATTATATCAATAGCTGGTATTATCTCCATAGACGATATCTAAAAAGTTCTTATAGATTTTTAATCCTTCCTTACTACTTTTCTCAGGGTGGAATTGGACAGCAAATACATTATCCTGCCATATAGCAGATGGAAAGATGATTCCATACTCTGTTTCTCCACAGATCACTCTTTCATCTATAGGCTCTCCGTAGTATGAATGAACAAAATAGAAGAACCCTTCTGAGTTAATTTCTCTAAAGATTGGTGCGTCCTTTACAATTTTAACTTGATTCCAACCTATGTGTGGAAGAGGAAGATTATTTGGAAGCTTTTTCACTTTACCCTTTATAATACCTAGTCCTTTCACTTCTGGAGACTCTTCACTTTCTTCAAAGAGAAGCTGTAACCCAAGACAGACTCCAAATAAGGGTATCCCTTTATCTATTGCCTCTTTAATAGCCTCACATAATCTCTTTTCTTCTAGAAGCTTCATTCCCCAGCCAAAGGCTCCAACTCCGGGAAGGACAAGCCCTTTTGCCTTGAGTATATCAGTAGAAGCATCTGAGACTACCACGTTAGCTCCAAAATATTCTAAAGCCTTTCTTACACTGAATAGATTTCCTGCACCGTAGTCTATTATGGTGATCAACTTTTACAGAACCCCTTTGGTTGAGAGGATATCATCTATTTTTCTTGTAGCTTCTTTTAGAGATATTCCTAATGATTTTATAAGACACTCTGCTATATGGTGAGAATTATTCCCTCTAAGTTTTAAGATGTGAAGAGTCATCCTACTATTCATAGCGAAAGCTCTCAAGAACTCTGTAAGCCATTCGGTTTGAAAGGTTCCTATAAAGCTATCAGTAAATAGATCGTTAGTTTCAAAATAAGGTCTCCCACTGATATCTATACTTGAGATTATTAGTGCATCATCCATAGGAATTATCGAATAACCAAATCGTGCTATTTTAAAGTCTCCTAATGCCTTGTTGAGTGCAGAACCTAGGACTATCCCGACATCCTCACATAGATGATGCCCATCTACTTCTAGGTCCCCTTTGGCAGAGATATCTATATCAAAACCACTATAAAGGGCAAATGAGGTTAAAAGATGATTAAAGAAGCCAATACCCGTATCAATATTACCTCTTCCAGTTCCATCTATATTTAAACTTATCTTTATATCTGTCTCTTTAGTTGTTCTAGCTATAGAAATCTCTCTAGCCACTTTATATCCTTAACTTTTTTGAGATTTTGAATACACACCTAAGGTATTATACTATAAAGAGACCCATAAGACAACTTAGCAAGATTTAAGTGCCTTTATTAAGCTACCAATCTGATAAGAAATCCATTCCAACTGTTCTTTAGTGCGCCTTATTGATTCTTCTAAGGTTATAGGGCCTCTAGTAACTGAGAATAGGGCGTCTGCCAATCCCTCCTCTATTAGAATTTCAGCATCTTCGTCTACAGCTCCACCTAATAGTATCACAGGTATAGCCTTCTCTTTAGCCTTTTTAGCTATTCCCGCTGGACCCTTCCCAAATATTGTTTGTCCATCTATCTTTCCTTCACCACTTATAACTATGTCTACTCCTTCTAATTTTCTCTCTATATCTAAAGTCTCTAAAACAACTTCAATTCCAGGCTTTAGCTTGGCATTTAAAAAGGCAACTAGTCCTCCTCCTAATCCTCCAGCCGCTCCTGCTCCTGGAAGGTTCAATATATCCTTACCCAAGTCTCTTTTAACCACTTGAGCAAAATTAAATAATGCCCTATCTAATTCTTCTATTAACTCTTTGGTTCCACCCTTCTGTGGACCATAAACATAAGAAGCTCCTTCAGGTCCACATAGGGGATTTTTTACATCCGCCATTACTATAACTTCACACTCTTTTGCCAAAGGATGAAAATTACTCATATCAATAGTGTGAAGTTCTTTAAGTGCCAGTCCACCAAAGGGTAACTCTCTACCCTCTTTATCTAATAGCCTTGCTCCTAAAGCCTGTGACATTCCTGCACCGCCGTCATTAGTAGCACTTCCACCTATTCCCACTAGTATTCTCTTTACTCCTCTATCTAATGCTTCCCTTATGAGTTCACCAACACCATAGGTAGTAGTAATAGCAGGGTTTCTTTTTTCTTTCGGAACTAAGGCTAAACCAGAAGCCCTTGCCATTTCTATAACAGCAGTCTTACCGTCACCTAGAATGCCAAACTTTGCTATTATTCTTTCTCCTAGAGGACCGGTTACCTCTTTTTCTATAAACTGTCCATTGGTAGCCTCTACTAAGACCTCAATTGTCCCATCCCCACCATCTGCTATTGGTAGAACGATAATATCACTATTAGGGAGGGCTTTTAAGAGCCCTCCCTTTATAGCCTCTCCAGCCTCTCTGGCGGAAAGAGCTTCCTTAAATGCGTTAGGAGCCACCAGTATCTTCATTTTTTCAACACTTCCGGATTTACCGGATTGGGTGGCATCTTTCCTGCTAATACCGCTAGGAGATTCTCTGCAGCCATCGTAGCCATCTTGGTCCTTGTCTCTACACTTGCACTGGCTATATGAGGTAGTAGAACTGCATTCTCACATTCTGCTAATCCTGGGACAAGCTTAGGCTCAAACTCATAGACATCCAATCCTGCTCCTGCTATCCACCCTTCTTTTAGAGCCTTTACTAATGCATTTTCATCTACTACTGGTCCCCTTGAAGTGTTTATAAGATAAGCGGTCTTTTTCATCTTCTTTAGTCTCTCTTCATTTATCAGGTGATAAGTCTCAGGAGATAGATAGGTATGAAGTGAGACAAAATCGCTCTGCTCTAGAAGCTCATCTAAAGAGACAAATGTGGCATTTAATTCTTTTTCAAGTTCTTCAGGTATTCTCCTTATATCATTGTATAGGACCTTCATATTGAAACCTTTTGCTCTTCTTGCTACAGCCTGTCCAATCCTTCCCATGCCTATGATACCTAGTGTCTTTCCATAAACATCCTGCCCAAGAAAGAGCATAGGAGCCCAGCCTTCATACTTTCCTGCTCTCGTAAACTTATCCGCTTCTACTACTCTTCTAGCGGTAGCTAAAATAAGAGCCCATGCCAAGTCTGCTGTAGTCTCAGTAAGAACCCCTGGGGTATTTGTTACTACTATACCTCTTTTAGTTGCCTCATTTACATCTATATTGTCATAACCTACCGCATAATTACTTACAACCTTTAACTGGGGCCCAGCAGCATCAAACACTTCCGCATCTATCTTATCTGTTAAGAGACAGAGTATGCCATCCTTGCCCTTTACTGCTTGAAGTAACTCCTCTCTTGTTAATACCCTATCGTATGGATTTATCTCTACCTCATGCTCCTTTCTTATCATTTCTATTCCGGGCTCTGGAATACGCCTGGTTATATAAACCTTCAATGTATACACCTCCTAGCTTAGTAAAAATCCTGATGATGATATTATATCACCTAAACCTACTGTAAGCTTTGGTGACTGAACTACCTTGGTAGGAACTATTACAAGGCTGAAATTGTCTATATTCTTAATACCTTCGTACCCAGTTAATGTTATAGTTGGAACTCCTAAGCCTTTCTCTAAGTCTTCTAATGTCTCGTATCTGCCAAGTAGAGACCTTGTGGCAGCTAAGATAGCAGAGAATAGAAGAGCGGTTCTCTCATTTCGCTCATTCTTTTCCCTAGTAATAGATATATAATGCCCAAGAGTGTGAAGTTGAATCCTCTTAAGAGGAGTCCTTTCCATAATCTTTAGCAAACCATCCACCAATTTTACTATAGGGAATCTTGTGTCTTTAAGTTCTTTTGCTAAATCTTGCTCTCCAAAATCACTAAGCAGTGTGGCAAATTCAATCTCGTTTAATCCGAGACTATCTATAACGGGGAATATATGCTTTACCACTAGACTTCTTATCAGAGAACTTCCGATAGAGGCAAATTCATAGTGGACCTTTAAACCTAATCTTTCTTTCATCTGGCTTACGAATTCGGCAACTGGAACTATAAAGTCTTCGCAGGTTTTACCCTCAGGATACCTTTCTAAAAGAATATGAAAGCCTGATACTAAGAAGTGTGTAAATTTATCTGGTATGAGGAATATATCTCTTTTAAACTCTTCACTTACCCTTAATCTACAATTTACAGGATTCCAAGCTGCTATGAACCTATTGGCTCTTGGAGATTCATAGGTTGTTCCATCGAGCTCTATCTTTAATCCTTTATTGTATTCTAATATCCAGTGTATAGCAAATATCCCCTGGTCCTTCCATGCTTTTCTAGGAGAACGGAGTACTGGTTTATCATTCTCTCTAGTTAAAACAAAGAGATTTTTTCTTTCAGGGAAGAGTTCAGCAAGTTCTTTGGTTAATGGATTTGCATATACTAGAATCTTTGAGAGTGGTAAAGGGGACAATAGACTAGCCATATTTGCCGAAGTTCCGCCAAGCCTCAATTGGTCATATCCAATGTTTTCTAAGGTCCATCTAAAGGTCTCTTCATTCTCTATCATCCTCTGATAGGCTAAACCTTCTCTTATGGAGATAAGGAGGTCAACAAGTAAGTCCTCTGGACTCCTTATAACCGATGTTGGTTCACTAGGAATACTTTTAATATGTGGAAATTGCTCTAGAAGCCTCTTTAAGAGGTCTTCTTCTACTCTCTTTAATCCATCTATCGTTGAATGAAATCCAGTTATTACACCTGGAATCCTCTGTAGTTTTTTCCAGCCCTCCTCTAAAGCCTCTCTATACAGTTCTTCCCACATTGTCTAAAGCCTCCTTGTACGCCTCTTCGGAAGAATAGTTCTTGTGTAGTATAAGTTTCATAGCTAAAGCCATAACCTCAGGTTTATCACTTAGGAATACATTTCTACCAACCACGAAACCACTAGCTCCAGCCTTTACGCCATCTTCGAAGTCTCTAAGGACATCTAAAGGATTTTCTCTCTTTGGACCTCCTAAAAGTAGTACCTTAGCATTTACACTATCTATTATCCTCTTAAATAGTTCTATACCCTCTTCCCTGGAGTTACTCTTTACATAGGGGATTTTAAGTATCGGCACCCTAAAGTCGTTAGTTATTATAGAGACCCACTTTATAGCCTCATAAGACCTATCCATAACCAACTTTCCATCCTCTAGATTCATATAGAGGGGTTCTACCATAAGAGGCATAGACCATTTCTCGCACTCTTCTACCACATTAGCTAGAAGTGTTAACTGCTCATTAGTAAACTGATTATTCTTATTGAACTTTATTAGAAGTTTTACTCCATCTAGTCCCCATCTAAGAGCGGTTTCTACCGTACAAACACATCTATCATCCATCTCAAAAGTTGTTCCAGCTAGCCCAGTTCTATTAAGGCTTAATACTAATCCTTTATCTCTTAGGTTACCATTGACTATAAGTTGAGCTAAAGGCTCTTTTGTGGTCATTATAGCATCCAGATAGGGGGCTAATCTTTCTATGAGAGAAACCAAATTAGCAAAGTTATCTATCCCTTCTTGAATGCCTCGCTGTCTATGGTCTATAGCTAGAACCATGGACTTTCCATCTTTTGCAAAGATCCGAGACATCCTATTGGTTATTCCTACATCATAAAAAAGTGACTCCATCGAATTCCTCCTTAGTCGTTTATTACTACAGCCTTTCCAGTCTTACTAGATTCATAGACCGCAAGTATAAATTGTATAGCTCTTCTACCATCCTCTCCAGTTATACTAGGGGTCCTATTGTATAATACTGCTTCTGCCATATCTCTTATCTGTGCTATATGCCCTTTTATAAAGAGAGCTCTAGGGTCACTTGATGCTGATTCTCCTTGAGTAGATAAGCCTTTTCTCTCTTCTCCCTTTATAAACCAGTCTCTTACGAAAGGACCTTCTACCACTACACTACCATTTGTCCCATGAACCTCTATCCTCTCTTTGAAGCCGGGATAACAGGCAGTTGAACCCTGTATTACACCTAAGGCTCCATTTTTGTACTTTATAATGGCTATAGCCACATCCTCCACCTCTATATTGTGTGCTAGAGTCCCACAGTATGCAGTTATCTCTTTGACAGGTCCTGCAAGATAGAGAAGTTGATCCACAAAATGTACGGATTGATTCATTAGTGCTCCTCCACCATCTAGAGCCCAAGTTCCACGCCAATCTGCACTATCATAATATTCCTGTGTTCTCCACCACTTTACATAGGCATCAGCCATAACAATCTTACCAAGTTTTCCTGAATCTATGGCAGATTTTAGTTCTTGAATTCCAGGGTCAAATCTATGCTGTGATATAACACTAAGTTTAACTCCTGCTTTTTGACAGGCCTCTATAAGGGCATCAGCCTTTTCTAATGTAATATCTATTGGTTTTTCCACCAAAACGTGCTTTCCTTTTTTCGCAGCCTTTATACCCAAATCTGCATGTAATCCACTAGGGACACAGATATTTATTACATCTATGTCATTTCTAGCTAACATCTCATCGTAATCAGCATACCAGTCCACGCCGTACTTTTCTCCTAAAGCCTTGGCTCTTTCCGGTATAATATCACATACAGCCTTTAACTCTGCTATCTCTATATTCTTTATAGCTTCCGCATGTGTTGGACCTATAACGCCACATCCAACTATACCAAATCTTACTTTATTCATATTATCACCTCTCTATCTCAGACAATATTTTCTTTAATGCTTGAGAAGCTTTTTTAAAGAGCTCAGGACCAGAAAATCCTTGAAATTGCCCACTATGAGCAAGGTGTGGTTCAAGGCTCAAGAAATATTCTCTGCTTTTTTTCTTCAGAGACATCAAAAGTTCCTTTATTTCTCCATCTCCTTCTCCAGCAGGAACTTCAACTCCATCTGAGAAGTGCGCATCTTTTATATGAACATACTCTATATAATCTTCTAAAAGTGGATAAGCCTCTCTAAAGGGCTTAACATTGCACTGTATAAAGTTTGAAGGGTCAAATACCGCTTTTAGATTTGGAGAGTTTATACTCTTTAGTATATCGAGACACCTTTCAGGTGTATCTCCATATATCTTCTTTTCGTTTTCATGTAATAGTATAACTCCTTCTTTCTCTGCTATCTTTACAAGTTCTCCTAACCTTTCTAAGGATATCTTTCTAAGCTCATCTATGCTCATACCTTCTTCTGGATAGAATGAGAATATCCTGATATATGAGGTACCGAAGAAATGTGCTAGTCTTATGGCATTCTGTAGCTTCTCCTTTTGTCCTTCTATATCTTCCTTCGCTCTAACCTTTCCGATTGGAGATGCTATAGCAGATACCTTTATTCCATAATTATCTAACATCTCCTTTATCTTCTTGCTATCTTCTTCGGTCAGAGTTACAACATTCTTACCAAAGGCGCTTCTTAACTCCAGGTAACCTATCTCCTCCTCTTTTAGTATTTTTAGCTGTTTCTCAAAGTCAGGTGATATTTCATCACCAAAACCAGAGAGTTTATACCACATCTTTTTTCCCTCCTTATAACTCTTTAACTATCTGTTCTGCCCATTTTATCCAGGCGTGCTTTACATCATCTCTAGGAATATTTACAGGGTCCTCTCCTGCTAATACCCATAAATAGTATAACGAATATCCTGGTGCAGCTACTACAGGATGATATCCTCTGGTGATGGGAAGGGCTGTATAATCCGTTACTGTATAGACCTCATCCATATCTCCCTCTTCTGTATATATCCTCTGAAAGCCAAACCCACTAGGTGGATTTAGCCTATATAGGTAAACCTCCTCCATCTTCCACTCATAGGGAGGATTATGTTTATCATGCTTGTGTGGAGGATAGCTAGACCAGTTTCCTGGAGGATTGACAGTTTCTCCCATTATTATATGTTTTGCTCCAATCCTTTTATCTATAACCTGGGTTACATATCTCTTCCAGTTATGTGTACCAACAACTCTTCTTTCTACTTCATTCGGATTTATTACTGTTACGTCTACATTATTTGGTTCTGACTTTACAGTTGCAAAGACTAATTCACTATTATCCAAAGCCTTGATATCTACTTTTTTCCCTGGAGGAATATATAATCCCCAAGGTTTACTGTTGAATATCTCACTCCTAGGTCCTAGTATATATCTACTATCGACCTCTACCCTTCCAGTGCATAGAAGACATCCGATTTCCCTTTCTTTCTCTCCTAAAGATACAACTTCACTAGATTTCAATCTAAGGACAAATAACCTTGTCCATTCAAGACCCTGTACAGGAACTTCTAATATCCCTGTACCTTCTGGGACTTTAGCTAGTTTAGAACTCATCTATTCCCACTCCTTTCTTAAGTATTCAAGACTTTTAGGTAATTCGTTCTTCTTATCCTCCCATCTGCACTCTATAGATATAGCCCCTTTATAGTTTGCCTCTTTAAGGGCATTAAATAGGGCTTTGAAATTATAGTTGTTTTTCCCTGGTGCAACTCTTCCTCTATCGGATACGTGTACATGATAAAGTTTTTCTTTTATTTTATAGATATTAGATAATGGTTCATCCTCCAAATCTGCATGATAATTGTCTATCAGTACCCCTATATTTGGGCTATTGACCCTCTCTGCAAACTCTAACCCTTCTAATGTGGTATTTATAATATTACTCTCCTTCTTATTTAGAGGTTCTATAGCTATCTTTATATTATACTCCTTTGCATATTTATCCACTATCTTTAGGAACTCTATAATCTGCAAGGTGGCAGTTTCTTTAGAAAATCCTTCTGGGAATGCTCTAGACCTTCCACTTCCAAAGACTACCACTTCGCCTCCAAGAAAATTCACTCTTTTTAAAGCCTCATTTATATAAGCCTCTACCCTTTTTATGTCTACATTTGGACCAGTTATCGGTAGGTCTCCTGGTAGAAATACATTAAACGAATAAGCTTTAAGGTTTGCCTTACTAAGTCTTTCTTTAACTTCTAAAGTATCAACTTGCATAATAGATGTCACTGCAAATTCTATAAAATCCGCACCACTAGAACTTATAACTTCTATCTCCTCTATTGAACCACAACATCCAAACTTCATTTTTACCTCCTTGTGGTTGTATTTCTTATAATAATCTCAGGTTCAAGCAGTACTCCCTGTCTTTCCTCTTTCATCAACTTGAGAAGAAGTTCTACCGCCTTCTTGCCCAATTCTTCTTTAGGCTGTCTAATTGTAGTAAGAGGAGGGTCTGTAAAGCTAGAGAAAAATATATCATCAAAACCTACGACTGACAAGTCATCTGGTATTCTTATGCCTAAATCCTTTACCGCCTTCATCACCCCAAATGCCATTAGGTCATTGTAGGTGAATATGGCGGTAGGAGGATTCTTTGTATGAAGCAGTCTTATTGTTTCTTTATGTCCCGATTCTGCTACTGGGACATTAAAGGAGACCAAGTTAGAATTATACCTTATTTTGAATTCAGCTAGAGCTTTTTTATAGCCTAAAAACCTTCTCTCGGCAGCCTCAGAATGACTTGGTCCATTAATAAAGGCAATCCGAGTATGCCCAAGCTCTATCAGATGCTTAGTCGCCAGATATCCACCCTTTTCCATATCGGTTGAAACATATGATATCTTAGGATGCTCTAATATCCTATTTATAACAACTATTGGTAGCCCTTCTTCGGCAAGGTTAATTATGTGTTCATTCGGTATCCTAGAGGCAGATATGATAACTCCATCTACAGGACCACGAGAGAAAAAGTCCAAGTAATTTGTCTCTTTTTCTATGGACTCTGAAGTGTTTCCTAATAGGATTGTATAACCATACTCACTAGCAGTTTCCTCTGCTCCTCTTACAAGCTCTGGGAAAAAGGGATTTGTAATATCGGTTATTAGAAGCCCAATATTTTTAGTACTTCTGGTTGTTAGAATCTGTCCTCTATAGTTAGGCTTATAGTTCAATTTCTTCGCCGCCTCTATAACTCTCTGTCTAGTTCTTTCACTTATCCCAGGAAACCCATTTAAAGCCCTACTAACAGTAGAAGGGGATACCCCCGCCAATTTCGCCACATCCTGAATATTTGCCCTTTTCATACCTTCCCTCTATAACGATTGCAATTTTTATCTGCATTTTATAATGAAAGTCTTTCTATGTCAAGCGATTGTAAGATCCTGTTATGGTAATTATGGATATATAGAATCTAAATCTAACACTTCTTCTTACTGGTCTTGGTATAGATATCTCGATTTTTGCACCGAAAGAACCATTCTCAAGTTTTTTCAGTAATACTTCTTCTTGTTTCGAAAACAATAAAAGAAAGGGGAAACTGTTGAGGCAGAAGGAGTTTCAGGAATAGTTGGGTTAGTAAATTTTAATCATTTCGAGCCCTAGATATTTTCTAGGGCTTTTACTTCTTTAGAGTTATACAGTTCCTGCTCTATAAATTGAACAGAACTCAGATGATAGTAAAGTCCTCTTAGTGCTAGAAGCTCTTCGTGTGTCCCTTCTTCTACTATTTCCCCTTCCTTCAATACGATTATCTTATCCGCTCTTTTGACTGTAGATAATCTATGAGCTATTATAAGAATAGTCCTAGTCCCTGCTAGATTATTTATTGCTTCCTGAATCTTATTTTCTGTTTCGGTATCTACAGATGAAGTTGCTTCATCGAGTATCAGTATAGGGGCATTCTTTAACACTGCTCTAGCAATAGCTAATCTCTGTTTCTGCCCTCCTGAAAGTTTTACCCCTCTTTCCCCTATATAGGTATTGTATCCGTCAGGAAGATTTATGATAAAGTCATGAGCACAGGCAATCTTTGCAGCGTTTATTATCTCATCCATAGTTGCATCCTCTTTTCCGTATGCGATATTTTCTGCTATAGTCCCATTGAATAGAAAGACATCCTGCATTACCATACTTATATTCTCATGGAGCGATTTTAGGGTGACATCTCTTATGTCTATACCATCTATCTTTATACTTCCAGAGTCTGGATCGAAGAATCTGACCAAGAGGTACATTATAGTTGTCTTTCCTACACCAGTTGGTCCTACAAAGGCAACCATCTGTCCTGGTTCTATATTAAAAGAGATATCTTTTAGGACTGGAACTTTTTTATCGTAAGAAAAATATACATTCTCAAAGGTAACTCTACCTTTTATATCTTTAAGATCAACTGCATCTGGTTTTTCTTTTATTTCTGACTCAGTCTCTAAAACTTCAAACACTCTCTCTGCACCTGCTAGTGCCTGCTGTATGTTTTCTATTACATGACTTAATGCTGTTATAGGCTGATAAAACATATTTAGATAAAGCATAAAACCCACAATGTCCCCTGCAGAGACTCTTCCATTTAAAGCCATTATCCCTCCAATGGAGGAAACTACTACCGTTCCAATAGAACTTAAGAATGTTACAGTTGGATGAAAAACAGCGCTTAACTTTAATGCATTTAGAAGTGCTTGAATATGTCTGTATGCTTTATTTCGAATTTTGGCAGATTCTCTTTCCTGTTGGTTAAATAGCTGTATCTCTCTTATACCAGATATGTTATCTTGCAGATCTGCATTTAGGTCTGCAAGGGCTCTTTGAGCTTCTCTAAAGTTTGGGAGTACACGTTTAGCAAATCTTGCTCCCGTGTATACTAGAAAAGGTATAGGGAATAACGATAATAAAGCCAGCAATGGATTTACTATAAATAGTATAACTACGACCCCTAGGATTATAAGAGCATTTGTAAATAGGTCTGGCACTGCATGGGCAATTAGGGTTTCAAGATTAGCGGTATCATTTACTACCCTTGACATAAGCTGTCCAGTCTGCTTATCTTGAAAAAATCTAAACGATAACTGTTGGAGTTTATCGTAGACCAGCCCTCTCATATGAGCTACTAGATGCCAGGCAGCATAATGGGATAGATAGCTAGCCAGAAATTGAAATATTATTCTAGCTATATAGGAAGCTACAAGAATAAGAGAGAGCTTTATTATGTACTCTTTTGCATTAGGATACTGACCTAGATTTGTAATGATATTTATAAGCCGTCTGGCTAGCCAAGGCCCTAATAAGTTTATCCCCGTTATTGCTACAGTACTGATACCTGAAATTATCAGATACTTCCAGTAAGGTCTAGCAATTTTTATTAGTCTAATCATATAATTCATACCTAATCACCTAATTGTGGCAAAATTTTACTTAGATGTCTAATATTTTATTACTTTCTCAAAAGACAATCAAGCGAATTTACTTAAACTACGTTTCACTGCCTGCTTCCATCCTTTATATAGTCTATCAATCTCCTCTTTTGACATCTTGGGATTAAATACCGTATCTATATCTCTAAGTGATACTAAGTCATTAAGATTTTCCCATAGACCCAAGGCAATGCCTGCTATAAATGCGGAACCTAATGCAGATAGCTCTTCTATCTTTACCCTTACTACAGGAACATTTAATATGTCTGCCTGAAATTGCATCAAGAAGTTATCCCTTGTTGGTCCCCCGTCGACTCGGAGTTCTTTTAGCGGTATTTTTGACTCTTCTATCATTAGATCTATAATATCTTTTATTTGATACGCTATAGATTCCTCTGCTGCCCTTACTATATGCGCCTTCTTTGTGGTTGATGACATTCCGGTTATTATAGCTCTAGCTTCACTATCCCAATACGGAGCACCAAGTCCTACGAATGCAGGAACAAAATATACTCCTCCGTTATCTCCAACTGAACTTGCTATAACTCCAGACTCCTTTGGGTTGGAGATTAGCTCTAAGTTTTCTACTAACCACTTTATTGTAGCCCCTGTATAGTTTATGTTGCCTTCTAAGACATAACTTATATCTTTCTTAAGAACCCACCCTAAAGACGCTACTATTCCACTTGAAGGGATAAGGGGATTTTCTCCTATATTCATCATAACAGATGATCCTGTGCCATACGTTGCCTTTGCCATTCCTCTTTCAAAGCAGGTCTGTCCAAAAAGAGCTGCATGTGAATCTCCTATAACTCCGGTTATGGGAAGTTTATTATATGAATCTTCCATATTGAAGTATCCAAATATCTCATCGGATGCTTTTAATTCTGGTAACATAGATTCAGGTATATCAAATATCTCTAAAAGTCCTTTGTCCCATTTAAGATCATTAAGATTTAATAATTGTGTTCTGCTTGCGTTTGTATAATCTATAAAGTGATTTTTGCCATTTGTCAATTTCCAAACTAACCAAGAGTCGATTGTCCCACAGAGGAGTTCTCCATTTCTAGCTTTCTCTCTGGCGGATTCTATATTCTCTAAAATCCATTTAATTTTTGATGCAGAAAAGTATGGAGAGAGGGTAAGCCCGCTTTTTCCTTTTATTGTTTTACCTAGGCCCTCTTTCTCTAATTTTTCGCAGATATCTGTACTCCTCTTGCATTGCCATACGATAGCGTTGTATATTGGCTTTCCGGTTTTCTTACTCCATACTACTACGGTTTCCCTCTGATTTGTTATAGAAAGAACTATAGTGTTTTGTAGGTCTATTCCACTCTCTTTAATTACTTCCTTTATAGCTTTTAAAGTATTATTAAATATCTCTTCCGGATTATGTTCAACCCATCCAGGCTTTGGATAGTATTGCTTATGTGGTACGTTATATCTATGTATCAATTTACCAGTATCATCAAATATTATAGCCTTCGTTGCTGAAGTACTCTGGTCTATTGTGAGTATAAACTTATTACCCATAGGTCTATCCCTCTACTGCTTTCATTCTTACCGCTATGTAAGGTTTACCTGGGAGGTCTATTCTAAACGTTCCTTCAAATATTCCTGGGACATTTTCTATCGTCATATTCCATGTATCTATAACATCTACTTTAAACTTTATTCCAGGAGGCATTCTAAAGATTCTATAAACCGGTTGGTTAAAGCCCAGATAAAAGATATAATACTTATTCTCTACACCTCCGCAAGGGATGTCTGTGTCCATCTTTATAGGATTAATTCCATATAGAGGGCCTTCTTCCATTATCTTTCTTAAGAATGCTATCCTTTCAGGACTTTTACCGTAGAGTTTTCCTCCTTTTGACCACCAGAGTATATCGTCTGGATGGACATAAGTTTCTCCATGTCCTACGTATCCGCCACGAACATACCCTTCCCAGAATCTACGAACCATCTCTTCAGCGGTTATACTTCCCCAACCCCTGTGTATATTCCCCTCATATGCACATTCATCTATGACTACAGGTTTCTTATATATCTCTCGCCAGAAGTCTACATTTTCTGCAGTCTTATACCAATCTACCCTTTGAATACTACAATGTGTTACCCATGGTTTTGTAAAGTCGTATATGACTCTACAGTTGTGAATTGACCTTAAGTGTTGATAAGGGTCATTCTCTACTATAATCTTGGCAAACCTTTCCCAGTCTAGGAGAGTTTTTGATCTCATAATATCATACTCATTTGCTAGTGACCACCAGATATTTCTGAAGGCAGATAGTCTTGCTATAACGTACCTAAGATATCTATCATCTGCCTCTTGTCCCATATTTGAAAATCCCCACCTATCATAGGGATGGAAGAGTATAAGGTCTGCCTCTATATTAAGCTCTTGTAAATCCTTTATTCTCTGCTCTAGGTGTCTAAAGAATTCTATATTGAACCTTGTAAAGTCCCAGCCTTTCTCTAATGACCCTTCAAATGGATAATATACGGGTTCATTCTTATTGAACTCGTAATGTTTTGGAAATATACACATTCTGAGTTTATTAAATGGGGAATTCTTTAATGTCTCTATCGTCTGTTTTTCTAGATCTTCTCCTTGATGTATCCATGCATAACAAGTTGTACCAATAGGATAATATGGGGTTCCATCTTCATATGCAAAATGATACGTATTTACCACCCTTACTGGTCCGTGATTATTGAAAGACGGAGGTGTACATACAAATTTACCTTCTATTCCATTTAATCTACTACAGTTACTAAATGTAACAAAACTCCACTCGCCTTCAGAATCAGGCATAAATCTTATCTTATAGACACCATTACCATCATAGAATCCTTCTACATATACGTCTTTGTTTTTGAATCTGAATCTTGCACTGAGATCTACCTCTAAGAAAGGATTTCCATCCGATGGCCCATCTAGAGTTAATTCGAAAATTCCCCATTTTTCAACCGTTCTTATCTCTTCACTCATTACTTTTCCTCCTCTCTTTAGTAGAACTTCTGTTTTACTCACTTAAGATTATAGCATCTAAGCCAATAGGCGTACAAAATTTGAAACAATTACCTTTTAAATATAATAGAATAGGAGGATTAAGAGAAAACCGTGTTGTAAGTATTAAGTTTATTTTATCTCTTCTTAAGCACTAAAAATCAAAGCAAGCAATTTCTGATAAACAGACAAAGTATTTACTTTTATGATAAAATATAGGCTAAAAATTAATTGGAGGAAATCTGATGGATAAAATAAAAGTATTGTTTAAAGATCCAGTGAAGAATTATCGCTCTATTCCTTTCTGGTCTTGGAATGATAAGTTAGACCCAGAGGAATTGGATAGACAGATAAGAGATATGAAATCCTCTGGAATGGGCGGATTCTTTATGCACTCAAGGGAGGGTTTGGAGACTCCTTATCTAAGTGAGGAGTGGATGA
>JACIXS010000101.1 GCA_014360335.1 bacterium
ACGGTAAGAGAGATTTTTATGCTTATGTATCGAATTTACCGAAAGAGAATTTAAGTTGGGAGCTATATAGAGAAAGGATGAAGATAGAAGAGATGTTTAAAGATGAAAAGAACATACTAAACCTAGAATACCTAAGTTATGTAAAGGGCTGTTCATAAACTTCTATCTTATGATAAAATTTATGTAAACTATATAAATCAAGGAGGGCTAATATGGCAACTGTAAAGACAGTAAAGATAAACAGCAAGTGGATAGAAAAGAACCTGATAGAAGTTAAGGCTCGAGAACATACAGTATATGTAGATCAGCCAGAGGCATCTGGAGGAACGAATAAGGGTCCAACACCATTAGAGTATCTCTTTGCATCTTTAGCTTCCTGTTTCATAACTATTGGTCTTATAGTTTCTAGACAGAAACAGTTAAAGGTTAACGGGCTATCTGTAGATGTAGAAGGGGATATAGATTATGATGTCCTTCTAGGAAAATCTAAAGAACCGAGGGCTGGCTTTTATAAGATAAAGGTCTTAGTTAAAGTTGACGGCGAATTGACTCAGCAAGAAAAAGAAGAGTTTGTAAGGGAAGTCGAGTCTCGTTGCCCAATAGCAGATAACCTACTAAATCCTACACCAATAGAAGTAGTTGTAGAATAATTTATAGTTTACCATATTTAATTCCACAGTCTATATAGTGTATTATATTTTCCTGAATCCTCTTGTCTAAAGGGGTAGTAAGTGGCATAGCAGTTGGACAAAGTATAAATGGACCATTATTTGTACCTTCTTCTATTGCCCTCCTAACTGCTACTTCTATTTCAGGTTTTGTTCCCACCTCAAATAGACGCTCTTCTATGTT
>JACIXS010000102.1 GCA_014360335.1 bacterium
AAATTGAAGATTGAGAAAAATTGTAGGAATATGAGAGATAATAGGGTTAATTGCAGTATGCTGATTATTATTTTTTGTCTGTGCACGCCCTTAAGCATGTTTTTTAGTGTGTTTTCGAATTTTCGCCAGAACATCCCCGCTAAGATAGATAAGGGTGGTATAAGCAAAATAGCGAATCTAGCGCCTGCAAATATGGAGAGAATAGACGAGATAGTCCATATTATGATGATGGACTTCGTTAGAGATTTAATGTTCTTTGAGTATATGGTTGTGGCCAGTCCAGCGAATCCAAAAGCAAGAATTAAGGGAGAAATAATAGTTATGAAGGTTTCCATTGTAGGTTTTTGGAGCTCTGCAACATTTTTGTATGAGTCTGGCCAGGGATACCATACATTCTCTTGTCCTGGGAAATATCCGAGTTGGGTGGGGGTTAAAATGATGCTATAGAAGCCGAGTATATTAAAGATTCCGATAAGAGGGATTGAAATTAGAATGAATGGTAAAATCATGTCGAAGTTTCTTTCTTTGATCAGATTGTAAATTAGGGCCGCTATGATAATATAAAAATAGTATATCCATCCATTCCATGCGAAGGAGAAAAGGAAAAGGAAGAAACCTGAGCATCCGGCGAGTATGATTTTATATCTTCTCGTTTTTGCATTTTCAGCCTCGAAAAGTAACCATACAATAAGTAATGGGAAGATTATATTTAACATGTCAGTGTCAAAAAATCCGAAATTGGTCCTGAAAACATATAGTGGGGCTGTCACAATCAGCATCCCTGTTATAAAACCCCCGAATTCGCCGCTGATTCTGCGAGAAAACAAGAACCCTATAATACCGGCTAATGGGCTGATAATGGTGGGAAGCCATAAGCACGCTTCTTTCAAACTCACAGAACCTATAAGATTCAAAATAAGATAAAAACCAACCGCGATATGTGGAAGAAGCGGCGGATAATCTACGGGGACGCCAGGCGGATAATAACTGTGGAGGTCCCATGATCTTCCATCAATAACCTTATCTCCTAGATGACCATGATCTAACAGATTATTGGTTAAGCGATAATTATAGTATGAGTCGCTTTCCTGGAAATATTGTAAACCCATCTCATCATAATATATGCTTTTATTTGGGGATGATAGATTGTAGTTTCCAACTCTAAGGAAAAATCCCGAAAAAAATATTATAAAGGCTAGTATGATATGGATTGTTTTTGGATTCATTCTTTCACAACCCATACTATAGTGGAGTTGTTCCTATAGACTGGTTTGAAGTGTTCTGTTTCCTCTTTGAAGATCACGAGTTTTACAAAGAGCGAATCCTGGAAACTTTTATCTATTATGATGGTCCAATTCTTATCTAAGAGTGCTATTATGGAAAAATTGCTTTTTTTATCGCCGGCTATTATCCTAGTGGAGTTCCCACCTACTATTATAGTATTATAGGCTTTTTTGTTTTCCCATAACCCCCCATTATTCAAATCTAGTTTAACATTATTGGAATAATATCTTACTTGGCCTGTATCATTTGATGAACCGATAGAATAGGTGTAGTTATAACCCTTTGATTTGTTGAAGTCCCAGAATCCATAATATGGGTACCATTGGCCAGTTAAGACCATATTGTCTTTTGTCACTATAATGAACGGCTTTTTCTCTGATGGGTGTGTATATGTGAGTAGTTCTTTTATGAACGGCGGATCCATATGGTATTTTTCTTCTAATATCCTTTCCGCCCTTTTTTTGTCAACACCAAGTATATCATCTAGTATAGCTACTGTTAGGCTTGTATTCCCGGTTTTATTGTCGAGTAATTCTATAGCCTGGTTACCACTCGTAGATAACATTATAAATATGCCAGTGGATAAGCTCTCATTACCGCTTGCAAATGCATGATAGAACCAATAAGTCCTAGGAGTGTCTTGGGATCCACCATCGATGAGCACGGGCCTTTGAGAAAAGGCTTCAAATGGATATCCATAAGCCCACTCTGTAATTACAACAGTATCATGGGATGTTTCGTTTTTGATCCAATAACATGCATGTACAAAATCATCGTCCACACAGGGTATAAATTGCATCTCAGATGCTTGTATAAAGGAAATTGTGGATAACAATACTATCAGTGCTAATATGAAGATGTTCCTAGATCGGCGTAATCGCCTAAACTTTGAATGTTTAAGATAAGAGTCCATAACCCCCACAAGTAATCCAAGAAATATTATAAGTGGTGGTATAACTAACAAAGCGAAACGTATGCTTAGAGAATATGCTATACCGCCTATTATAAGCCATGTGACAATTAAGATGAAAGGATACCAGCTAAAATATGGAAGATGAACTTTCTTGATTTTATC
>JACIXS010000103.1 GCA_014360335.1 bacterium
GTACTATGCTAGTATAAGTTCTATAGATAGAAACATAGGATATCTTTTAGAAGAACTTGAAAGATTGAAATTACAAGAGAATACTATAGTTATATTTATGGGAGATAACGGTTATATGATAGGACACCACGGTTTAGAGACAAAGGGTAATGCCTGGTATATAGGCACTAACATAAGGAGACCTAATATGTTTGAATATTCTATATTAGTTCCGCTTATTATAAGATGGCCAGAAGTTATAGAAAAAGGAAGTATATGTGAAGAAATGGTATCTTCTTTAGATTTCTTCCCAACGCTAGTAGATATCTTAAGATGGTCAGGGGTGGAAATTTCTATAGATTTAGAACTTGATGGAACAAGCATATTCTTACTACTTCAAGGTGGAAAATTTAAATTACGTGAAGAGATTTATCTTTTATACGATATGCATCATGGCTTAGAAGCACATATGAGGATGCTAAGAAATGAAGAGAAAAAGTTGATATTACATTACGAGGATGAAACTAAACACGAATTTTATAATTTAAAAGATGATCCAGAAGAAGAGAAAAATATATTCGGTATAAAAGATACTAATATTCAACAAGAATTTATTTTGAAAGTTAAAGCTTGGCAAAATAAAATAAATGATAGATTAAGTTTGTAACTATTCATAATAATGAAGGAGGAGAAAATGCCAGGAGCAGTGTCTAGACCCAACATAATTTTAATCTTGGCTGATGATATGGGATATGGAGATTTTGGGATATTTAGTGATGGGTCTCCTAAAACTCCTACGCTAGATCAATTGGTAAGGGATGGTATTTGTTTAACACAGCACTATTCTGCTTCACCTGTTTGTGCTCCTGCTAGGGCTGGTTTACTCACTGGGAGATATCCACACAGAACCGGGGCTATAGATACCTTAGAAGCTAGGGGATTAGACCGTCTCTCTTTGGATGAAGCGACCATAGGGGATATATTTAAATCAGCAGGCTATGTTACAGGACTAATAGGGAAGTGGCATCTTGGAGCCATAGATCCCAGGTACCATCCTAATGCTAGGGGTTTTGATGAGTTTGTAGGATTTAGGGGAGGATGGAGTGATTATTATCAGTGGTATTTAGATTATAATGGGAGAATAGTAAAGAGTGATGGAAGATATCTAACAGATGTGTTTACTCAAGAAGCTGTTGAGTTTATAAGAAGGCATAGAAAGGAACCATTCTTTTTACATTTGGCTTATAATGCTCCTCACTTTCCATTTCAGGCTCCAGAGGAGGATTTGAGACCTTTTTTAGAGACTGGTAAATTTACCAAAGCTGTGAGTCTTATATATGCTATGATATACAGGATGGATAAAGGAATATCCGCAATATTGGAAGAATTGAGAACTTTAGGTTTAGAAGAAAACACAATCTTCATATTCACAAGTGATAATGGACCGCAGTTTGGTGGAGAAGGTGATATGTGTACTACTAGATATAATGCTAATTTTAGAGGTTGTAAGACAAATGTTTATGAAGGCGGGATAAGAGTTCCTGGAATTATTAGATGGCCAGCAGGTGGATTAACCGGTGGGAAGATGAATAATAATTTTGTACATTTTACTGATTGGTTACCAACACTATGTAAGCTTGCTGGAGTAGATATTCCTAAGGACTTATCCTTAGATGGACAAGATGTATCTTCCATACTCTTAGGGGAAAGGGATGACTATCTGCTAAAGAGATTCTGGCAGTGGAATAGGTACGAGCCTATTGTCACTTTCAATTCGGCAATAAGAGACGGCAAATGGAAACTCATTAGACCTCCTATTCCTGAAGTCTTTCGAATAACTAAAGAAGATGGAGAAATGGATAGAAGGATCAAATATTATCCTGAAGAATTTAAAGATATCTATAGAGGACCTTTACCTAAATTAGACTTACCCAGCCCATTAGAACCTCAGCTATTTAATATTGAGGAAGACCCTTATGAAACGAGTGATTTAGCTGCTAAATATCCTAAGGTGGTAGAAAGAATGCTAAGTGAATTAGAAGGGTGGTTTAATGAGGTAGAAAGTGAAAGAAGGGGTAAAAAAGGTTAAGTTAAATCTTTTATTGAGCTTAAGTGACTAATGAATTTTTCTTATTTTAATGCTAAAAGAAGATAATTAAGCAGTTGAGCTATGAAAGCAAAGTTATAGTTAGAGTAAGATTGTAGGAACTCTTAAGAGGTTATTATATTATGAAAGGGGATGAGAATGTTAAGAGTAGAAGAGTGGTTGTGAATACTTTTGTGAAGTTATAGCTTAGATAACCCGAAG
>JACIXS010000104.1 GCA_014360335.1 bacterium
AATCTCTGTATTCTCTTTTCATAAGCTTACTAACTCTATTCTTCATTTTTCCTCCATAGCAGATTGAAAATTGGCTGCTCCTTCCATAATATGTCACAGGAAGAAGCAGCCTAGAAAAGAGAAACTATTTATTAGCTTTAATCATTATCGGCAGAGACTCTTCTTCTATAGTTTTAAATGCTTCTTCTACAGTCTTCTTACCTAACAGAATTAACTGAATCTCTCGATCTCTTATCTGGTTTAACTGAGCTGCTACCGGTGATATAGGTCTTACATATTCAGCATAGTTCATAGCATTTCTAAAGGCCTTTACATTAAGTCCTTTCCAAGCAGCTTCAAAGGAAGCCCAGGCAGATCGACGAGTTGGACTTCCTCTCCCAGTCTTTCCCCACATGAAGATTTGTCCCTCTTTTGATAGATACTCTTTAAGATATATCCAAGCCTCTTTAGGATATTTTGTATAAGCACTAATTCCATAGCCACTTCCAGCACAACTAGTAAATCTCCCAGCAGGACCAGATGGCCACTCCTGAACATCAGCCTTAAATTTACCAAATCTTACCCATCTTTCTAACATCCAAGAACCACCAAAAGTCATTCCTACTTTACCAAAAATAAATGGTTCCACTAAGCCTTGCGATTCAGCTGGTGTAGGAGCAACATGATGTTTAGTAACAAGTTCTATCCACCATTTTGCAGCAGCGATAGTTTTGGGATCGGTAAGATA
>JACIXS010000105.1 GCA_014360335.1 bacterium
ATTCCTAACTCTTACAGAAGAGAATATGGCTGGTTTAACAAGGCCTAAGGTTATAAAAACAATAGCTAGGATCTGTAAGATCAACAGGATATCCTTCAAGAATTTCTTAAATACTGAGTATCTTAGCTCTTCCCTTGTATATCTCTTCCATAGATATATACTTGGAACTACAAGAATCTGCCTTCTCGTCCTCAGTAGATAGAGGATTATGACTATAGGAACCGCTATAAGAAATAAAAAATATATCGGTGAGAGAAAGCTCATTTAAGCCACCCCGCTAATCTCATATAATATAGGACAACCCTATCTATAGGTATACTCGAGCTTGCCCTAATATACTCTATGCTATGGTTAAGGCAGAAGGATTCAATCTCCTCTAAGAATTTCCCCAAGGTTTGTTTATAGCCATTTAATATATCATCAACCTCGTCCAGTTCTATGACTTCTCCCGTCTCTGAATCTATAAGTTTTACACTCCCAGAGATTGGTGGAGATATCTCCTCCTCAGAGAGTATATGGAATGCAAACGTCTCATATCCTCTAGCATTGAGAATCTTTAATCCTTCCTCAAACCCATTTGGGTCTAGAAAATCAGAGAGTATTATAAAAACTGCCTTACCTCTTAATCCTTTGAGAGATTCCTTCACTGCACTATTTAGAAATGTAACCCCTTGAGGTTCTAAATTATCTAGAAATCTTAATAACCTCATAACGCTAGCTTTACCACGTAAAGACTCTAACCTTTTCTCCACAGTTGATGAGATACAGTAGATGTTTACCAAGTCATAGTTAACCAATCCTATATATCCAAGGCTTGCAGATAACTGTTTACCAAAGTATAGCTTAGAAGGATTCCCAAAGCCCATAGACTTACTTATATCAAAGAGTATATTTATAACGCTAATCTCTTCTTCCCTAAAGAGTTTTACAAATAACTTGTCAAGCCTTGCATATATGTTCCAGTCTATATAACGAAAATCATCTCCTATCTCGTAGCTTCTATAATCCTGAAATTCTATCCCTCTACCATATCTAGAGCTTAATCTTTCTCCAACACTAGAACCTTTGACAGACCTTTTTATAAGTAGGTCTAATCTCTCCAAATAGCTGAGGAACTCAGAACTTAACAGGCTCATTCTCTAACTCGGGGACCTCCTCTAAGATATGGTCAATAATGGTGTCTGTATCTAGCCCTTCTGCCTCTCCTTCAAAGTTTAGGATAATCCTATGTCTTAAAGAGGGCTTAGCAACATATCTAATATCGGAAAAACTTACATTGTATCTGCCATCTATCAGAGCCTTGACCTTGGCTCCAAGTATAAGCGATTGGACTCCTCTTGGACTAGCTCCATAACGGACATATCTTCTAACCATAGAAGGTGAAGACTCTAGTTCAGGGTGGGTTGCTAGAAGAAGTCTAACCGCATAATCCTTCACTGGACTAGAAACAGGAACACTTCTTATCTCTCTCTTTTTTACCTCTATAGTTTCACTATCTAATACCTTCTCTGCCTTTGGTATCTCAGGATTTGTTGTTCTATCAATTATACCGATAAGCTCCTCTCTATTGGGAAAACCTAGTTTAAGTTTGAAGAAGAATCTATCCAACTGTGCCTCAGGTAGAGGATACGTTCCTTCCATCTCTATAGGGTTCTGTGTAGCCATCACAAAGAATGGCTCTTTCAATCTATGGATAGTGCCAGAAACAGTTACGCTATGTTCCTGCATTGCCTCAAGTAATGCAGACTGCGTCTTAGGTGTAGCCCTATTAATCTCATCAGCCAAAACTATCTGGGCAAAGATAGGTCCAGGCTGAAATCTAAATGTCCTATCCTGCTCCATCACATTTGTTCCTATAATGTCCGAAGGCATAAGGTCTGGGGTAAACTGAATCCTCGAAAATGTAAGGTCTAAGGTTTCTGCTAATGTCTTAACCATTAATGTCTTTCCTAAACCTGGGAGACCTTCTAATAATATATGTCCACCACTGAATAGAGCTATTAAAACCTGTTCTATAATCTCATCATACCCTACTATTACCTTAGAAATCTCTCCTTTTAATCTTGTAAATATATCCTTAAACTCTTCTCTAAATTCCATACATTATTCTCCTTTCAGTCTCTCAAAGTAGAGCTTTATAGTCTCTCTATACTCGGAGGGAACACTCTCTTTTCTTATAGGGTCCTCCATTGACTTAATAGGGCCACCTGTACCTTCTTCTATAGAAGAAGGTACCTCCTTACCCACATTCTTTATCTTCAACCTTATATCTCCTTCCTCTTTGGCTATACCAGGAACATACTGCGGTATACCCTGGTTACTAAGTCTTTCAGATTCTTCTCCTAGTTTATTCTCTCTTTCCCCCTTACCAGGTAGCGAACCGCCCTCTTCAACGGTCTCTCTGCCTCCCGTAGCGGATTCTTCATTTTTACCCTCTTTAGAGGAGGTATCTATCTCCCCCTGAGAACCTCCTTCCATTCTATTACCCATTCCCCTTTCCTTATCTATGTTAGATATGGTATCAGTATCTTCTCCTCCCACAGAGGAGTCCTTACCGCTACCTTCACTATTATTCAAATCGCTCCTATCCTTCATAGGATAATTCCCACCTTCAGAATCTAACTCTTCGTTGGATAAGCCTCTACTAGAAGTAAGCTGTCTTTCTCCTTCTCCACCTTCGTTTTTATTATCCTGAGGAGTATTATTAGTATTATTCATCTTATTCATAACCATCTCTAACATCTTTTTTATATCCATTTTTGTATTTGTATCCATACCACTAATCTCTTTATTTATCTCCTTAGTTATCTCTTTTAAAACGCTTAAACCTTCTTCTTTTTTTATCTTCTTCTCCTCAATCTCCCTTCTAAGAATCTCCAATCTCTTAGCTAACTCTGGTCTTTCAGAGACCAACTTCTGTTCTAATCGGAGTATATCTGACTCTATAATACTTTGGGTTGTTAGATCTTTTCCTCTAGAAGATACAAATTTAGGGTAAAAGATATTTTGATAGAACATCAAGGATAGGAAAAATATAAGGGGAATAAGGAGTGCGTATCTAATCCTCTTTCTAAATCTTAAGGGATAGACCTTCTTCAAATCTACACTTCTCAGTAAACTTACCGTCTCGTCTAAAAGTCTCTTAATAATTGGTGATTCATCTTTAGAGAATTCCAAACTAGTTATAACCCTCTCTTTAAGGTCCAGGTCTCTATCTATTACTATAGCTACTCTTTCATCATCTATAGGCTTAAAGATAGAGAGAATTAGAGCAATAAAGAGAGGAAAAAGTAGATACAGATATGATATATTGAGATGAAAGAAATATCCAACTATATATAGAGTAGAGGTATATACTAATAGCTCTGAGAGCCAGTTTAAGAATATAACAGCCCTCATCTTTAATTTAACTAACGAGATAAACTTTCTAAGCTCTGTTGACATTAGTTGACCTCCTCAAACAGATTACTCTCCAAAGGGTCAGTGTTAAGCCTGATAATCCAATGAATAGATAGTATATGAGTCCTTCTCTCTTTAAGTAATAGATAAGAATTAAGGGGTTCGTAAGATTTAAAGGAGCAGGGAATCTTGCAGTGAATACTAATAAAATGACTATACCAATCCAGAAAAGGATCACTGGGAATATCTTCTCTTTTAGTGTTGAGATAAAGTATCCCCAGCAGGCTAGACTTAAATCTATTACTACCAAGATAAAGAAAAACTCTTTAAGATTTCCATCTATTCCTAGATTAAGTGCTAAAAGATTAAATGGTAATGTAGAAATAAGCATAATCAAAAGATGAATAAGAAAGGCTATCAGTTTACCAAATACTATACTTAAGACAGAAAAATTACTACCAATAACTAGGTCTCTTATCGTCTTCTCCCTATCTGCAAGAGAGTTACCTATAGTCACTACCGCAGTGAAAGCCAAGAAGACAAAGAACTCCGAAATAGCCATAACTATGAAAAGCTTTGGTATAAAGCTATTTATAACCCTCTGGGAGCCGGGAGTGGTTATCATAAAGACCAAAAAGAGTATAAATAGAGATACTCCCCAGAACTTTATAAAATCTGGACTATTTATTCTTGATTCTAGGTCTTTCCAAATTATAGTAATTATAGCTATCAGACCTCCAAGAGGCAGAGTGTGAGAACTTTAATATTACTAGACCTAAATTCGATATCTGCTGGTGTTTTATAAATCCATCCTAATATATAATCTTTCTCACCTAATAATATTATACCACTATCTATAAGCCAGGATAGAATTTTCCCTCTAATATCTTCTCTATCTAATCTTGACAATCTTGATGATTCTATTACAAATCTATTAGTGCCAATCTTTATGTCATCTAGAGGAAGACAACCTTTACTATTTAAAAAATAGACATTATGCAAGGTATAAGAAGAATTATTAATGACTGTAATATTATGGCTATCTCTATACGCCTTGATATCAAAATCCAAGACCCCCCAACCTCTGAGAAGGCCAAACCTGTTTGGTCCTAGGTTCACTTCCGCTAAAGTCTTATTTTTGTTTTCATTATTAAAACTCGTCTCTGCTACTCTCTTTTCCCTTCTACTTATCCAGAAGACAAGGTTCTCTGGATTATATGAAAAACTCCAGGTCCTGTTATAAGGAGAAAATATCGCTAGTCCTGAATAAAAATTTGCATAAGGAAGCCTTCTATCTGCCTTTATAAGATTAACCTGTATACCTATATCGCTACTCTCTTTGGCCCTTAGCGTCAAACTAAAGAGTAAATAAGAAAAAACAAAACTGATTAAAAGATATATACCAATCTTTTTTAAGAAATGTCCCTTAGAGTAGTATAGAAAGAGGAAAGTAGATAATACATATAAAAAAAGGATTAAGGATATGAATGCCTTAGAAGGTAATGGTATATCCTGTTCTTTTACTAGGTCTAAAACTAAAGGTGAAAGGTCAATATCTCCTGGATAAGTATCCCCTCTAACTCTTCCTAAGGAACTAGAAGAATCTGTCAAAACCTTACCACCTAGAGTTATCCATCTATCTAGTAAATCCTTTAACCTACGAAAGGATATAGGACTAAGGGAGACCACATCAAATGGGTCTAATATGAAGACTGGCTTATCCAAAAGCCTACTAGACTCAAGAGATAAGACCCTACTCTCTCCTCTGTAAGGCAATATCCAGTTATCTATAAAACACACAATCGGTGTTCTCATATCTAACTCTTTTATTTCATACTCTGAAGACTTTACCAGTCTCTCATCCTGAGAATATAAGGAAACCTTTACGGGATGCCTTACATCAGAGAGAGGAACTAGGAAAAGGTATTCTCTCTTAGAGTATATTGGCATGTCTACCTCTGACTTTAGTATTACAGTCGTTATGTTCTCCAATATTACACTTCCCTCTTTTACCTCTACCTCTATTCTCCCTTTAAACGGAACACTATAGGTCTTTATAGTTACAGTAATAGGATTCCATCTGCCGGTCTTTATCATACCATTAAAACCAAACTCTATGTCTATATCTACTCCTACCTGAGGATAGGCTGTAGAGGAAAAGAGTAAGAGTATCAATAAAATTAGATAGAATCTAAACTTCATAAAACCTCCATCTCGTTTTTATTATAGCAACCTTATGATATACTATTCAAGAGAAAAATCTAAAGTGGAGGATTAGATGGGTAAAAAGCCTATTGTAGTTATAGGAAGTATAAATATGGACCTTGTTATAAAATCTAACTTTATCCCAAGACCAGGGGAAACAGTTATAGGTGAATCCTTTTACAGGGCTTGTGGTGGTAAAGGGGCAAATCAAGCAGTAACTGTATCTAAACTAGGGGGAATCTGTTATTTTGTAGGGAAGATAGGGAATGACTCTTTTGGTATTGAGCTAAGGGAAAATCTCATAAAAAACAAAGTAAATATTGATTATCTAGCGGAAGATGATTTAGAGTCTTCTGGGATAGCCTTTATTATTGTAGATAAAAATGGCGAAAATAGTATTGTAGTTGCCCCTGGTGCAAATATGAAGCTAAATAGGAAAGATATAGAGAAGGCTCTACCAATAATATCTCAAGCGGAAGCACTTCTTATCCAGCTGGAGATACCAATAGAAACAGTAGAATTTTCTCTCAGCTTAGCTAAAAGGTTTAATCTTACAACTATACTAAACCCTGCACCAGTAAGACAGAAAATAGATAAAAATATAATATCTCTAGCGGATATTGTTACTCCAAATAGGTCAGAGCTGGAGAAAATAACAGAAACCGAATTAAAGGATGATGAAGATATTATTAAGGCAGGAAGGAAACTGCTAGAGTATGGAGTCAAATGGGTTATAGTAACTTTGGGCTCTCGCGGGGTTATAGGTATAGGAAAAGATAGAGAGACTTTTATACCAGCCATAAAGGTATCTTCAGTAGATACAACTGGAGCTGGAGATGTTTTCAACGGGGCTTTAACGCTAAAGCTTTCTCAGGGAGAACCTCTAGAGAAGGCAATGAGATTTGCTGTTATCTGTGCTGGGATTTCTGTAACAAGAAAGGGAGCGCAGAGTTCTATACCAACATTAGAGGAGGTTAATGATTTTATAAGGAAGGAGGGAATAGAGATATGAAAAAGATAATTATAGATACTGACATTGGGGGCGATATTGATGATGCACTAGCTGTGTCATTAGCTCTCAATTCTCTAGAGGTCGAGGTTGTAGGTATTACTACCGTCTTCGTAGATACCACATCGAGAGTAAAGTTAACTAAGAAACTATTAAGACTACACAATAAGCCAGATATACCAGTAATTAAAGGGGCTGAAAAGCCTTTGATAGGTGATTGGGATAGGAATCTTATTCCTCTACAGGCACAAGCAGTCAAAGAGGATATAGTCGTAGATGAAAGTATAAATGTAATAGACTTTATAGTAGACACAATAATGAACTCAAAAGACAAGATAACCCTTATCCCCATAGGTCCTCTAACAAATATTGCAGGGGCAATAATAAAAGAACCAAGACTAAAGGAAAAAACAGAGATATATATGATGGGAGGGATGTATTCTCAGGCGTTCCCTGAGTGGAATATATATTGTGACCCAGAATCAGCTAGAATAGTATTTGATTCTGGAATAAAGATAACTATGGTAGGACTAGATGTAACACTAAAATGTAGGTTAAATAGAGAGGCTTTAGATAAAATCTTTAATTACAATAGTGAAAGGACTAGATTTTTATCAGAGCTAATTACAATATGGCAGGAGGGAAACAAAGAGAGGTATCCTATACTTCATGATCCACTTGCTATAGCTAGCTTCATAGACCCGTCACTTGTAAAGAAGGAGAATATGCACATAAAGGTTGAGACAAGGGGAGAGTTTACTAGAGGAGTAACAGTAGTAACTGATACACCTTATACTAGTAAAAAAGGGGATTCAAATGTAGATGTATGCGTTGATGTAGACAGTGCTAGATTTATCAGTTTCTTCTTAGACAGGATATTAAAATAAAAAGGACTCTGTGATATAATTTAATAGCCATGGAAAGTAAGATAGAGAACTGGATAAAGACACATCTATCCTGTGTAAGAACTACTAGTGCTGAGCTTACATACGAGAGATTAGATTCGCAGGCTTATGCCAATCTGCCTGTCATATATCAGCCGTTGGATGTAAATAATAAGGCACACTGGTATGATATAGCTATATGTAGTGCATTTAGCTATGCAGTAAGAGGAGCTAAAGTGATACTTGATGTAGGTCCAGGCGATGGATGGCCCTCTCTAAGGGTAGCACATAACTTTGAAAAGGTTATTGGAATAGACCCATCTCATAGGAGGGTAAGTGTACAACGTCAAAATGCAAAAAGGTTAGGGATAAGAAATGTAGAGTTCCTAGAAATGGATGTAATTAATATGAGTTTTCCTGACAATAGTTTCGATGGTGTCATAGCGGCAAACTCTATAGAACAGAGTAATAATCCTATATTAGCTTTAGAAGAGGTCTTTAGGGTCTTAAAGCCTGGTGGTAAGTTGGCTATGATATTTGAAAACTACGACCGATATATACCAACACAAGATAGGGATGAATTCCTTTGGGCAGAGATAATAGCGGATGAGTGTATACTCTTCTATTCTCTAAAAGAGAAGCATCCTCCAAGAGAGGTAAAGTATGCCTTATTTCTAGATGAAGAATGGCTTATGCAGGAACATGACCTAAGGAGAAAGATAAATGAGCTCTCAGAGGAAAAATATAGAACGTATGATGATGAAAGATTTGGTATATCCTTTTTCGAAAGGCTAGCTCCATTTGTGATACAGACAAAATATTATGAACTTTCCCATTTCACATCAGACCTTCTCCAAGAGGCATTAACTAAGATAGGATTCGTTAATATAAAAGGGGTAGATATAAATATTCCTCAGCTATCAGAGTTCTTTGAGGTAGCTAAAAAAGAGGGGAAACTAGAAAAGCTAGAACCTATGATGGAAACAATAGGAGAGATTTTTGGGATAGTAGCAGTTGAATCTAGCGTTCCAAGAGTTTTAGACTTTACTATAGCTCAGAAACCCTCTCTATAGAATATATATAGGATTGGTAAAGACCCAGGGCTTCCAGAAAAATCGGTGATAAACTTCTGTTTCTACCCTATAGACCCCCGAAGATTCAACATAGTACTCCAAAAAGTTTCCTACCTTTTCTAGGATAGGGGTTCCGTTTTTTATAAGTCTTATTTTTATTGATATTGGTGATCGGACAAAAAGTCTTATTCCTTCTCTAAAACTCAACTCATCCCCCATAATATAAAAAGAGCCTCTATCCTCAGCCCAGAAGAGAAAACCTTTAGGGCTTCCCAGATAGTTATGGGATATATAGCAGTGTCCCTCTTTAAGGGACGAATAAACCTCATCTGGACTCAAGAGGTTTCTAGTAAGTATATGAGTTCTTATAGAATTAAAATAATAAACAAATGGCCAGGCAGGAGCGTTGAAAAATAGTAATCTCACCTTATAAAGATGGGCATCAGCAGTTCCTATACCTACTGTCTTTCTAGTAAGGGTAAGCTCGTCCCACTTCTTTACAGTATTAGTATTAGGACGGTCTTTATCTAAGCCAGGGAACGCATAAAATATAGGGAAACTGTAAAGTCTCATCCTTTCTCCGCCATCTGATGTGTAATTAAATATAGAAAGGCCTGTAAAACCATCTACATTCCAGTCCGTCCAAGGGCTAGGAGCTATATTAAATGGATGGATATGGTGATTACCATAAAAGAAAGGATGCTCTATAAAGCCAAAACCACCTTGAGCTAAGACCTTATTAATAAAATCCTGAGGGTTATAAGATGGTTCTATAAGTTCTTCTATATCAAGGGCTAGATAGTGATTTCCCTCTGAAGGAGATATCTCTTCCCCAACTAATACAAGGACATTACTGTGCCAACCTTCAAAGGGTTTATAACCTAAAGAGTTATGGTCAGTTATAATAACAAAATCTACATTGAACTTCTTTGCACAGTTTATTACATCCGATAGCTCTGCAGAGCTATCACCAGAATATACAGTATGAATATGTATCACACCTGTATAATCTTTAAAGTCCTCCAGCATTTTAGATAATTATACCATATGACTATAGAGCAGAAAAATAAGACAATGGCTCTATTCATTTAATTCTTCTAAAAGACTATGTCTTTACAAGTAAGAGATTTGGCATATAATAAAGTTGGAGGCTAATTATGGATACTGAAGAAAAACTCCTAATACTAGGAAGGTCCGCCCAGTATGACCTCTGTGGTAATTACCTATGTCAGGGGGCACATAGGATAAGAAGCGGATACGGACAGTGGATCTATCCTGCAGTGCTTCCTGATGGGAAAGAGATAAAATTATTCAAGGTCCTTTTGTCTAATAATTGCTCAAATAACTGTAATTATTGCGCTAATAGATGTGAGAGGGATTTTACCAGGATAAAGTTTACCCCTCAAGAACTGGTCAAGGCATTTATAAGTTTAAAAGAGAGAAGACTAGTCCAAGGACTCTTTCTTAGCTCTGCAGTTGAATATGACCCAAAAAAGACGATGGAAGATATGATAAAGGCAGTAGAGATTTTACGATTTAACTATGGGTTCAATGGTTATATTCATCTTAAGATACTCCCAGGTGTAACAAGAGACTACATAGAGCAGGCTATGAGGTTAGCAGACAGAGTCTCGGTAAACCTTGAAGCTCCAAGCGGGGAAAAATTGAAGAAGCTAAGTATAGATAAAGATTTTGATAAAGACCTGCTAGGCACTATAAAGGTCATAAAAGAGTTTGTAGACAAAGGGATAAGACCAAGGGCAGGTTATACAACGCAGTTCGTAGTTGGTCCAGCAGGTGAATCCGATAAAGAATTGATATATCTAGTAGATAGACTATACAAAGAACTGGGATTAAAGAGGGCTTATTATAGCGCCTTTCAACCTATAAAAAATACCCCATTAGAGGACCATCCTCCTACCCCTTTAATAAGAGAACATAGATTATATCAGGCAGACTTTTTATTAAGAGATTATGGATTCTCTGCCAATGAATTTGTGTTTGATAGAGAAGGAAAACTCTTCTTACCTATAGACCCAAAGCTTGCCTGGGCAATGAACCATCCTGAATATTTTCCAGTCGAGATTAACACAGCAGACATAACAAGACTCCTTAGAGTCCCAGGAATTGGACCTAAATCGGCAAGAAGAATTATAGAATTTCGAAAAAAGGAAAAGATAAAAGACCTAGAAACATTAAAGGGATTAGGTGTGGTAGTTAAGAGGGCAAAGGATTTTGTACTCCTCAATGGTAAAAGGGTTAAAGAAGAAAGGTATACCCAACTCTCCCTTATATCCTACGAACTCTTACAGGCTGTCTAGCCAGCCTTAAAATATAAGACATCCCCATCTTTTACTATGTATTCTTTCCCCTCTATCCTTATATACCCTAACTCTCTAGCCTTAGCCCAAGACTCCGCTAGAATCAGTTTCTCTACAGGGATAACCTCTACTTTTATAAAATTTTTCTCAAAATCGGAGTGTATCTTACCTGCTGCCTGAGGAGCCTTAGTGCCCGAAACGACCGTCCAAGCTCTAACCTCTTTGGACCATATGGTGAAAAAGCTTATAAGCCCTAGTAACCTATAAGCCTCCCTTACAAGTCTATGCAGTGTAGATTCCTCAACCCCATATCCATCTCTGAGAAAAGTCATTCTTTCCTCATCAGAAAACTCTGCCAGTTCTTCTTCTATCTTAGCTAAGACGGGAATGACTACCTCTTTTCGCTCTTTTCCCCAATCTAACAGTTTCAGAACCTTAGGATTATCAAGGCTATCCGTATTTGCAACATATATTACAGGTTTCCAAGAGAGTAATGGCAAGTCTTTAATTACTGGTAAATCTCTTATAGAGTCTCCTCGAAGTAATCTCTCCCTAATAACTTTTAGTTGAGCCTCCTCTTCTGGGTCTCCCTTTCCTACTCTTCTTAGGGATTTAATCTTCTCTAATCTTCTTTCAACAATGGTAAGGTCAGAAAGGGATAGTTCAATATTAATAAGCTCTATATCCTTTATTGGGTCCCCTTCACCTAGAGTAGGGATATTGGGAGAGTCAAAACATCTAACTATATGGAGAATACCATCCACACCTCTTATGTGTGATAAAAATTCATTACCGAGTCCTTCCCCTTTGCTAGACCCCTTTATAAGTCCTGCTATATCCCAAAACTCTATAACCGCAGGTATAATCCTCTCAGGTTTTACAATATTAGCCAACGCATAGAGTCTTTCATCGGGGACTTGAACAATCCCTTTATGCGGTTCTATAGTGCAGAATGGATATATAGAGGTGGGGACATTTGCTCTAGTTAATGCATTAAAAAGTGTAGACTTACCAACATTAGGTAATCCTACTAGACCCCACGAGAGACTCATCTAGTAATATCCTTTTTATCTTCTTAGTAATCTCTTCTCTATCTAATACTACCACTCTACCACATCCTAAACACTCTATCTTCACATCCGCCCCTATCTCCAGAACCTTCCAAAGGTCACTACCACACGGATGTTTCTTTTTAAGCTGTAATATAGTATCCTTCTCCACAGAAATATTATAACATAGATGTAGCAGACTTTAATTCTTCTAAGTATCTCTCTAGTTCATCATCATTTGAATCTTCTATAATTCTAACTATCTCGCTTCCCACAATAACCCCATCTGCTAAAGAGGTTAAGCTCTTTATCTGCTCTTTACTCTTTAAGCCAAAGCCTAGTGCAGTAGGGATAGGAGAAATTTTTTTTATTCTTCTAATTAAATCCAAACCATCCTTTGAAATCTCATCTCTAGGACCAGTAACTCCTTTAACGGAGACGCAGTATATAAAACTATCACTCTTTTCCACTATCTTTTTCAACCTTTTATCACTCGTTGTAACCGAGGCTAGCCATATAACTGATACCCCGTCTCTATAAGGATAAACATTGTCTGATTCCTCTATAGGAAGGTCTGGTATTATAACCCCATCTAATCCCATATCTCTAGCTATCTTAAAGAATTCCTTTACTCCTATATAGTGTATAAGGTTATAGTAAAGCATAAAGACTATTGGAGTAGATTTATTGTCCTTCCTAAAATTATAGAGCCATTCAAAAGCCTTAGAGATATTCGCACCATTTTTGATAGCAATATCACTTGCCCTTTGAATTATAGGTCCATCTGCTATAGGGTCTGAAAATGGAATACCTACCTCAACAATATCTCCATACTTACAGATTATATTTATCACCTTAGAAAACCCCTCTAAGCTAGGATAACCAAATTCACAGAAGGGAATGAAACATATTCTATTATTAGATTTAGCTTTATTAAATGCATCAACTATTCTATTCATAATTCATCTCCCTCATTACAATATCTAGGTCTTTATCCCCTCTACCGGAGAGATTTACTATCACAATAGAATCCTTCGGTATATCGCTTACAAATAGATAGCCAACCGCATGTGCGCTCTCCAAGGCTGGAATTATCCCCTCAAGCTGAGAAAGTTCTCTAAAACCTTTAAGTGCAACGTCATCTGTAGCATACTCATACCTTACCCTTCCTATATCTTTTAAATAGCTATGTTCTGGTCCAACTCCAGGGTAATCCAATCCTGCAGAGATTGAATATGTATTCATAATGTTTCCCCACTCTTCCTGCATCAGATACATCCTACAGCCATGCAAGACCCCAATCTGACTATTGGATATACTAGCAGAGTGCTTCTTGGTCTCTAGCCCTAGCCCTCCTCCTTCTACACCGATAAGTCTTACATCATCATTTAAAAAAGGATAAAAGATTCCTATAGAATTGCTTCCACCCCCAACACAGGCAACTACATAATCGGGAAGCCTTTCTTCCTTTTCTAAGATCTGTTTCCTAGCCTCTCTACCTATTACTGATTGGAAATCCCTCACTATCATAGGATACGGATGAGGACCTATCACAGAACCTATCAGATAATGTGTATCATCTATATTTGTAACCCAATCCCTTAAAGCAGAGTTTATAGCTTCCTTAAGGGTTTTACTCCCACTAGATACAGGAACAACCTCTGCTCCTAATAGTTTCATCCTAAATACATTCATCTTCTGGCGTGCCATATCCTCTTCACCCATATATATCGTACATCTTAATCCAAGAAGGCTAGCTACAGTAGCGGTAGCTACTCCATGCTGTCCTGCTCCTGTCTCCGCTATAATTCTAGACTTTCCCATTCTTATAGCCAAAAGGGCTTGACCTATACAGTTATTTATCTTATGAGCTCCAGTATGACAGAGATCTTCCCTCTTAAGATAGACCTTGAATCCAAGCTTTTCTGAAAGCCTAACCGCATAGTATAAGGGCGTTGGCCTACCCACATACTCCTGTAAAAGTCTATTAAACTCCTGCCAAAAGGTTTCATCATTCTTAACCTTACTATAAGCCTCCTCTAATTGTAAGAGTGGCTCCATAAGTGTTTCTGGGACGAACCTTCCTCCATACTCTCCAAAATAACCCCGTTCATCTGGTAGATTATACACTGGTCTCATCTCCTTTTACTAAACTAAATACCTTTAACAATTTTCCCCTATCCTTTATGCCAGGAGAAGTTTCTACACCCCTAGCAATATCAATTGCATACGGACCTAGGGATAGAAATCTATTTATATTACCCAAGTCTATGCCCCCAGCAACGATAAAATCGATATTATAGTTCTTTAACCCCGAGGCGTATGTAAATAGTGATTCTTGTGACATACTTTGGTGTTTAGGCAAATCCAAAAGAGGTAGACAATCTTTATAAAGTTTTATTTCCTCTATAAGAGCTTCCAATCCAAAACCCAACTCCTTTTCCCCGATTCCTATATTATTAACTAAAAACGCCTTAATCTTAAGCTTACAATCAAACCTGTCTATAAACTCTGGTGATTCTCTTCCATGGAACTGTATCCCATCAAGTTTGCAAAAGCTACTTGCCTTAGAGATAAAATCTGCCGGTTGGTCTGCAAATACACCTATCTTCAGTAGCTCTGGGTATAAATCTTCTACAGCAGACACTATCTCTCTAGCCCTTTCTAATGTCAAAACCCTTGGGCTTGATGGGACAAATATCAGCCCTATAGCCCAAGCACCTAATTGTCCTACCAGTAAGGCATCCTCAACTCTTGTTATACCACATATCTTAATCCTCAAGGCTCATCAGCTCCATAACCTTCTCTCTGATATCGCTAGCTCTCATTATGGCTTCTCCTATAAGGACACCATCTACACCAAGGCTTCTAAGATACTTGATGTCTTCTCTAGTGGATATACCGCTAGCACTTATTATCTTTATATTATCAGGTATGTATCTCTTTATCTCCTCTGTGTGTTTTATATTGACTTCAAACGTCTCTAGATTTCTATTATTTATAAGGATTATGCTTGGACTAAGTTCAAGTACCTTTTCTAGGTCTTCCAGATTATAGACCTCAACCACTGGTTCTATGCCTAAAGAGATAGATAAGCTATATAGAGACTTTAGAGACTCTCTATCTAATACTTTGGCAATAAGAAGTATGGCATCCACTTCGTAAAAGCTAGATTCAAAAACCTGTAACTTATCTATTATAAAATCTTTCCTCAATATAGGGATATCCGTATATCTCTTTACTAGACTTATATTATCTATACTTGCATTAAAATGGCTATCAGTCAATACAGAGACTGCAGAAATAGGAGTGGTTACTAATTCTTTCACTGTAAGCTCTAGAGCATCTCTACTTCGAAATTCACCCTTTACGGGTGATGCAGGTTTAACCTCTCCAATAAAAGCAATCTTTTCATTGATAAATATATCTTTAAATCGGGACCTTACAACCTTATACCGTTCCCTATAGCATTCTAAAGAGGATATCTCCTTAGCCTTATCCTGAACTATCCTATCCAAGATTGAGATGTAAATCACCCCCTACTAGCCTTATTCCTTCCTCTATACTCTTTACCTCTCCAGCTGTCCATAGGGCAAAGGCAGTATTCAGAGCAACTACCATTCTCTGAGCCTCTGTTCCCTCCCCTTTAAGTACTGCTCTTATAATCTCTGCGTTATCTTTAGCATTTCCACCTTTTATACTTTCAGGGGGATATAGCTTTAGTCCTATATCTCTTGGGTCAAATATGAATGTCTTTATCTCGGAATCCTCTATAAAGGCTACCTTTGTAGGACCAGATATAGAAACCTCATCTAGATGGTCTTCAAGTCCATGAACTATCACGGTTCTATGCATATTAAGAAGTCTTACCACTTCTGAAAGTTTATCTAATACATCCTCACTATAGACACCTATAAGCTGAGCCTTAAGTCTAGCTGGATTTAATAGGGGACCCAGTAGATTAAATATAGTTCCAAAACCCATCTCCCTTCTAACCTTGGCTACCTTTCCTACCACAGGATGAAAATACTGGGCAAATATAAATGAGATTCCCTTTTCATCTATCTCCTGAGCTACAACATTAGGGTCATTTGAATACTGTATGCCAAGAGCCTCTATAACATCAATACTACCAGACCTACTAGAGGCAGACCTATTACCATGTTTTGCAACAGCCACTCCATATCTAGGGAGAAGGAGTGCAACAGCGGTAGAGATATTAAACGTTCCACTTCTATCTCCACCTGTCCCACACACATCTATAGCTAGTCTATTGTTGGGGATCTTTATAGACATCTCTCTTAGAGATTTTACAAAACCCGCAATCTCTTCTGGAGTTTCCCCCTTCAATCTTAAGCCCATAAGCAAAGCTCCAAGCTGAGATTCAGTCATGCTATCTTCAGCTATCCTTTTAACAATCATATAGGTGGTCTCTAAATCTAGGTGTTCACCTCTAGAAAGCCTAACTAAAACATCTGTACTCATCTCATCTAGCCTCCTCTAAAAAATTATTCAAGATTACTTTACCATACTCAGTCATACAAGATTCAGGATGAAACTGCACACCAAAGACGGGATAATCCTTTAACCTTATCCCCATTATGATGTTATCCTCTGTCCAACTAGAGATTTCAAAAACTTGAGGTATATCAGTAACTACCAAAGAGTGGTATCTAGTTGCACAGAAGGGATTAGGGACACCTCTATAGATATCCTTTCCAGTGTGATAGATAGAAGATACCTTGCCATGAACAGGGATATTAGCCCTTACGACCTTTCCACCAAAGGCATATCCTATAGCCTGATGTCCTAAACATACTCCCAGAATAGGCTTTTCTCTATAGAAACTCTTTATAACCTCTACCGAGATGCCAGCATTCTCAGGAGAGGAAGGACCTGGAGATATAACTATCCC
>JACIXS010000106.1 GCA_014360335.1 bacterium
ATATCAGCCCAGCCGCCCGAACAGCATGGCAGCCAGTCCTCGCTCTTCTGGGTGATCTTGTACGGCACGTTCAGTGTCATGTTCTTGGTTATGTCGTATGTGCCGAAGTAGTCCTCATCGATCTCTATCGCCGGGTTCTTGTAAGCCCGTATATCGCTCAGGGCGCTGCCGGTCAATGCAGTGCCTGGATATGCTGGCGCGGTCGCATTCGCTGTGTAATCTGAAGATGCCTGGAGCACTCCGAAGTGGACCTTGCCGTTGTCGACATGCTCGTTGATCTTCATCTGTGTGTAGCCCACTCCCTCGTACACCGGATCGTACTGGCGGAAGTACTTCTCCTTGGCCAGGACCTCAAGCTCCTTGTCTATGCCGTGAGCGTACTCGACCTCATGGTGCATCGAGGTTCCTGCGCGGTAGTTCTTTATCCAGGTCTTCTCCTTGAGCAGCGAGTCGAAGACGAGCGGGTTCACAGCGTAGTAGCCCGCGCCGATCGCGAACTGGTACGGCGAGTA
>JACIXS010000107.1 GCA_014360335.1 bacterium
GAATCTTGGTTACAGTATCGTTTCTAACTTAAGTGAATTAGAGAATGTTCAATCTGGTAAGGTTCTTGGGCTATTTTCAAGTGGTAATATGCCTTTTAGACTGGACGCAGACCCAACTGTTATACCCTCTCTTAGAGAGATGATAGAAAAGGCTATAGAACTTTTATACAAAGATAGCAAAGGTTTCTTCCTTATGGTAGAAGGAAGCAGGGTCGATCATGCCTCACATAATAATGATATAGCAAGTGTGATAGCAGAATTACGAGAATTTGACGAAGCAGTAAGAGTTGCTTTAGATTTCTACAATAAACATCCGAGAGAGACTCTCCTTATAGTAACTACAGACCATGATAATGGGGGTCTATCTATTACTCCAGCTTACGATACCTCAGGTAAGGAGAGGTACCCTACTGTAGAAGACCTAAATAGGATATTCTTAGTGCCATTTTCCTTTGAAAAGGCTAAGTCTGTGGTAGAAAAAGAAGGGGTAGAAAAATTATTTAGCGAGCACTATACTGGAGAACTGAATATCCCACAGGAGTGGATAGAAAGATTAAACTCCAACAAACCTATCACTCCTTCTCTTAATAGCCCGTTTTATGCAAGTTTTGGTGCTGGTTTTTCCACTGTATATATGACTGCTTGGGCTACAAGTGACCATACTGCCACTCCTGTTTGGATAGTTTCTTTAGGTCCAGGAAGCCACAGACTTAGTGGCTTTATAGACCAGACAGAGATAGGTAAGACTATATTCAGGTTGTTAGGAGAAATAAGATAGGAGGTGAATGAAATGCTAAAGAGATTACTAGTGTTACTTTCGATTGGGTTATTATTAATTAGTGGAACAATAGCTTATGCAACAATAGTAAAAGGTAGAGTTACGGTTAAGGGTTCAGATACGATGGTTATTATGGTTCAAAGGCTAGCAGAAAATTATATGGCAAAGTTTAGAGGTAAGATAATCCAAGTATCTGGTGGCGGTTCAGGAGTTGGTATTGCAGCTTTAATAAATAGAACTACAGATATCGCTAATGCATCTAGACCTATCAAAGATAATGAAAGATCCGCAATTAAGAAAGCTTGGGGTAAAGAGCCAAAAGAGTTTAAGGTAGCCCTTGATGGTGTTACAGTATATGTACATCCAGATAATCCTATAAAGGAGCTTACTTTGGACCAGTTAAAAGATATATTCACAGGAAAAGTTACTACCTGGAAGGAATTCGGTTGGGATGATAGACCTATAATAGTTTATACGAGGGAGAATAGCTCAGGTACATACGTATTCTTCAAGGAGCATGTTCTTAAAAATCAAGACTATACTAGTAAGGCTCAAAGTATGCCTGGAACCGCATCAGTGGTAAATGCGGTATCTAAAGAGAAATATAGTATAGGTTATGGAGGAGTTGCCTACGCTAAAGGGGTTAAGATATTACCAGTAAAGAAGGACAAAGATTCTCCAGCATATCTACCGATAGAGGAGAATATCAAAAAAGGAGTCTACCCTATAAGTAGATACCTATATATGTATACCTGCGAATACGATGACCCTGAGGTAAAAGCATTTATAAATTGGGTCCTCTCTGATGAGGGTCAGAAGGTAATTTCAGATGTTGGTTATTTCCCTGTAAAGTAATCTTAACCTCAATAAGGCTCCCCTTAAATCGGGGAGCCATTTATTCTTTAGTTTACTCTGCCTGTTCTTTTAGGATTATATTTGGTGGTATAGAGTATATCCTTCTTCTACCAAGATATCTTGAAAAGACAAATGCTATTAGTAATACTATAAATGCAGTAACTAGATTTTTTATGTCTAGTTTCATATTTAGAGAGAAATCCATATCTTTTAGAGCCACATTCATAATGTAGTCTATAAAGAGGTTAAATAAGGGTATCCCTAATAAGAAGCCTATTAGGAATGAGAAATTATTAAATCCTAAGAATATAGAACTCAACTCTACGTCATAATAACCTAGTATCTTAAATATCCCTATAGGCTTTCTATTTTCAGAAATAGTGATTGAAGATAAAACGTATATTATTATTAGAGATAGGAAAAATGATATAACATACATGACCTGTAGCATCTGATTTATACTCTCTGCATTATCTCTAAATACCTTTATAAGGTACTCCTTATCCATCGAAGTGAGTAGTTTATCTCTGGGAATCTCTAGTCTATTGCTAGAATAGAGCCCTAGAAAAGAATCATTATCTAGACCAAAAGTTCGATTAAACTCTTCTAGGTTCATATAGCCACTATTACCAACATAGATATCTGCAACTTTACCTATCTTCAGAGAATATTTTTTCCCATCTACAGTATTTACTAGATTGATAGTATCTCCAGGCTTTAGCCTAAATTTATCTGCTAGGGATTTTGTTATAACAAAACTGTCTAGGTTTATCTTTTCTCCTCTATCCCCCTTTAATATTACCATCTGAGAACCTTTTTCTATACCATATATAACAATTTTTGCTTTTGTATCTTCTATATTGAACTGTAACATAGAGAAACGTTCTGTATTAGGATAGTTATTTTCTGTCTGATAGTTGTTAAAGATATACATATAGTTATACTTTAACACATTCTTATATGTATCCTCAACTGTATTATTTAATGCAGACCCGCCAGTGATACCATACATTAGGATTATTGTAGCAAATGCAATTCCTAATATTAGCACTATCTCTCTGGCTGGATATAGAAGTCCCTGTTTTAACATTAACCTATTTTTAAAGGAGAATCTGTTTAGAAATGCCATCCTATACCTCTTATTAAAGTCTCTTTCTAATTCTCCTCTTATAATTGATAAGACGCTTTTACGCAATAACTTCCTAATAGAGATATATCCTGAAAGAAGCATAAATGTTGCAGGCAAGATTATAGCAGTTATAAGTTCTTTAAAGGGGAGTATCTTTGTGAATAGGGGTATATTGAAGAAGGATGTGTAGAATTCTGTGAAAGGACTAGCTCCGAGATACCCTATTACTCCACCAGGTATTGCCCCAAAGAGCCAGATAAGAACAGGAAACATTAGATATACATTACTTATCTCTTTTTGATTATATCCTAAAGCATAGAGCGTTCCTATCTCTGTATGCATAGATGTTATAAGCCTATTCAAGACTATAAAGAGTAGGATGGAAGATATTAAAAGAACAAATATTGATATCACATAAGATAGTGGTCTAGCACTTTCCATCTTCTTTTCTGTTACGACTATTCTAAAATTATCCCGTCTTTCCTGAAGTGTTAGTAGCTTGTATTTTGAATTTATTTCACTCTTGAAAGCTTTGAAGTTTTCTACTGTTCCTCTTGCCATATAATAATGGTATGGGATGTAAGAGATAAATGTTTTCAGTTCATCAATATTCATCACTCCGATACCAAAATGGACTGGATCTGGTAGTATGTCCTGATCATTCTTTATTATGTAGACATAGTCTGGTAAGTATAGATAACCAGAAATTTTGAATCTTTTATTGTAGATTTCTATTTCATCTCCTATCTCCAAGCCATTTTCTCTAGCAAAGTTTGGGTCTATAGCGATTTCTCCTAGTTTAGGTAATGTTCCACTTAGTGTGAAAGGCTTGTTGACTTTACTAGAGATGTTAAATATCCTTAATGTTTTATCTTTAAATTCATAGTCTGCTTGAAATCTCTCCTCTATCTCTATGTTATATCTTTGAGAGAGCTCTTCAATATCTATCGGATTAAGAGTAATAAAGTGAAATGTCTCCTGTTTATAATCTTCTACAAATTTTTTGTAATTTGAATCTATATCAGCAAACATAATGCTGAATAAGGCGTAGGTAAAGGAGGCAAAGAATACTAAAAGTATAATCCCTAAGAATTGTGACTTATTTCTTAGTATTATCCTTAGAGGAATCTTCTTCAACATTACCAGCTCACCTCTTTTGCAGGGATAGGTGAAGGGTTGTCTTTAAACTCTATAAGTTCTCCACTCCTTAGTCTTATTATCTTATTAGACATTCTAGATATGGCAGTATTATGTGTGGATAGAATAATAGTAGTTCCATATCTCCTGTTTATATCCTCCAATAACTCTAATACCCTTTTGGCATTCTCAAAATCTAAAGCTCCTGTAGGCTCATCACAGAGTATGAGTGAAGGATTCTTAACCACCGCCCTTGCTATAGCTACCCTTTGTTGTTCCCCTCCTGAGAGTTCAAAGGGGAATTTATCCCTATGTTCCCACATCCCTACTGTTTCCAATACTTCTTTTGGGTCTAACCCATTTTTAGATAGATACTTGGTAGATAAGACATTCTCGTAAACGGTAAGAGAGTTGATAAGATTGTAGAATTGAAAAACAAAACCTAATTTTTCCCTCCTATAGTTAGTTAGCAGTTTTGCATCGAGGGAAGTTATATCTTCACCGTCTATTATAACTTTCCCAGAATCAGCACTGTCTATTCCTCCTAAGATATTCATTAAGGTGGTCTTCCCAGACCCTGATGGACCTAGCACTACATAAAATCCTCCCTTTTCTAGAGTAAAGCTCACATCCTTTAGTGCTGTAACCTTTACATTTCCTACATAATAGGTCTTTGTCAATTTATTTACCTCTATAAACACTTATATCACCTCTTAGATATTTTTCTATATTATGACTCAACAGTCATATGACTGTCAAGTCATATGAAAGTCAAATTTTAGAAATTCCACTTTTTATAAGTTCCATATACACCTTCCGTATCTCATCTATGTATTCT
>JACIXS010000108.1 GCA_014360335.1 bacterium
TAGATCTAAAGATTTCCTAGAGAAATCATCCGTTAGTATAGTTTTAGGCCTTGGAGTTCCTGAAGGATAAGGCTGTGGCAGGTATGTTGGTCCTACAACTCTTACTCTACCATCCTTCTCAAATATAACTCTATCAATAGCAAGCTGTCTTAAATGGGTTCCCTCTTTTTTCATCTGAGTATGATACACAATAAAGTATTCCTTTCCATCTGGAGTCTTTATTATACTGTTGTGTCCAGGACCAGAGATATACTCATTTTTCCTCAAGATAGGATTCTCTTCTGCTTTCTTAAATGGTCCCATAGGAGAATCTGATACTGCATACCCAACAGCATAATCGGGTGATGAGAAGAAGTTTGCCGAGTAGAAAAGATAGTATCTCTTGTTATATTTCACTACAAATGGTCCTTCATTCCATTTAGAAGGGACTTCCCATGATTGAGAAGGTGTGGTTAGGAATTTAGGACCTTCCTTAATGCTTAGTAAATCCTTAGAGAGTTTTAC
>JACIXS010000011.1 GCA_014360335.1 bacterium
TATCTCAACCCTATTCATATTTCTTTTTACCAAATTTTCTGTATCTCTGACAGAGAGCTTATCCTTTATAACCTTTCGAGCCAATCTCTTTTGTAATTCGCTATCCTCTAGACTTAACAGGGCTCTAGCATGGCCATATGTTAGATTACCTCTTTTTATCTCCTCCTGAATTTCTATCGGGAGCTGGAGAAGTCTTAAGATGTTAGTTATTTCTGACCTGCTTATCCCTATCCTCTCCGCCAATTCTTCATGGGTTATCTTATACTTCTCTATATAACTCTGAAACGCCTTAGCCTTCTCTATTGGATTTAGGTCTTCTCTTTGTATATTCTCTATCAATGATATCTCATAGGCCTCTTGGTCATCGGCATCTATTATTATAACCGGAACTTTACTCATACCAACTAGTTTTGCTGATTGGTATCTTCTCTCCCCTGCTATTATTTCATACTTATCTTCTTTTTTTCTTACTAATATTGGCTGGAGTATTCCCTTCTTCTTTATTGACTCAGCCAATTCACGGATGCTTTCCTCGCTTATAGTTTCTCTAGGCTGATTTGGATTGATAACTATACTATTTATATCAATCTCTTGGATAGAGATCCCCTCTTCAGATGGGATTAATGCAGAAAGGCCTCTACCTAACCTTTTACTCATTTTGCACCAACTCCATAGCTAGCTCTCTGTAAGCAATAGCTCCAGAAGAGTTATTTGCATACTCAAGGATAGACTGAGAAAAACTTGGCGCTTCACTTAACCTTACGTTTCTCGGAATTATAGTGTTAAACACTTTATCTTTAAAAAATCTTCTAGCCTCCTCCAATACCTGTTGGGCTAGGACTGTCCTATTATACATAGTCAAGAGTACCCCAAGGATCTCTAAATTGGGATTTAGCCCTTTTTTGATTAATTCTATAGTCTTTAAGAGCTGTGATATACCCTCTAAGGCATAATACTCGCACTGTAGAGGTATCAACACATATCGAGAGGCACTAAGGGCATTTATAGTTAACAATCCAAGAGAAGGGGGACAGTCTATAAAGATGTAATCATAGTCATTTGCTATTGGTTCTAGAATATTTTTAAGCCTCAATTCTCTTAAAAAGGCTGATACTAATTCCACCTCTGCCCCTGCTAGGTCTAGGTTAGAAGGGATAAGGTCTATGTTGTCTCTTATATAACTATTCCCATCTTTAAGCGGATATATTGCATTATTTACAGACACATTATGAATCAGGGCTTCATATAAACTTGGCCTTATATTTCTTTCTCTTTTAACCCCACTAGTTGTATTACCTTGAGGGTCTGCATCGACTAGGAGAACCTTTTTCCCCAATTCTGCGAGGGCAAACCCCAAGTTTATAACAGTGGTAGTTTTCCCTACTCCACCTTTTTGATTAGCTACCGCTATTATCTTTCCCATAACTTTCTATGTTTCACGTGAAACAATCTCTTTATACCTTTCATAATCTTAAAAGATTGTATCATAAAGTAGTTAGAAAAGGCAAATATGGATTTTGGAGTTATTCTAAAAATTCGTAGAGCTATTACTATTACTGTCTTTTTATAGTATATTTAGTATAGTAGATTCTATAAGCAAAGGAGTAGGAGAGCTTATGAAAGTATTGATAGTTCAACCGATACATGAATCGGGAATTAATCTGCTAAAGTCTGCAGGATTTGAGGTTGTATATGCCTCCAGCTCTGACCCTAAGGTTGTTGCCAAAGAGATTAAAGGTATCGATGGTGTCATAGTTAGGGCCGCTCCATTTACCAGTGAGATTATTGAGCAGGCAGACGCTTTAAAGGTGATATCTAGGCATGGGGTAGGAGTAGATAATATCGATATAGAGAGCGCATCTAAGAAAGGTATACTTGTTTTGAATACACCAGGTGTTAATGATGTGTCGGTAGCTGAACATACCATAGCCATAATCTTAGCTCTCTCAAAGAGGATAAAGGATATTGATAATGCTGTAAGGGTGGGAAATTTTAATATTAGAGAAGAATACTCTATTATAGACATAGATGGAAAGACTTTGGGCATTATTGGTTTCGGAAGGATAGGCTCTTTAGTAGCAAAAAAATGCAAAAATGCCTTTAATATGAGAATACTTGTATACGACCCATATGTAGATAAAGAACGTGTAAAAGAGGTTGATGGGGAGTTGGTAGATTTAGAAACCTTATTGAGGGAGTCAGACTTTGTCACCATACATGCACCTCTTAACGATGAGACAAGAGGACTTATCGGAGAGAGAGAACTTAGAATGATGAAGTCTTCTGCATTTATTATAAATATGGCAAGGGGTCCTATATGGGACGAAAATGCGGTAGCTAGAGCCCTTTCAGAGGGATGGATAAGGGGGGCAGGTACAGATGTCTTTGAAGAAGAACCTCCTGATAAGGATAATCCTCTTCTAAAGCTTAATAATATAATACTTTCTCCCCATATGGCAGCTCTTACAAAGGAGTGTGTAATAAGGATGGCGGTGGGGTCTGCTCAAGGAGTAATTGATGTATTAACTGGTAAGAAGCCTAAAAGTATAGTAAACTATTCATTGCTCGAAAAATACAGGAAGATATAGGAGGCTAGTATGAAAGAAAATAGAACAAAGAGATTACTGAAGGAAGGTAAATCTGTTATTGGTACTATGGTATCGGAGATTAGGTCGCCAAATATAGCACAGATGTTGGCAACGGCTGGCTTTGATTTCTTTATTCTAGATACAGAACATGGTCCCTTTTCTTTAGAGACCGTTCAGGATATGGCTCTTTCTGCAAGAGGGGCAGGTATCAACTTCTTTGTTAGAGTTCCAACAAGGTTTGGACACCACAACCTCTCAAGGCCTCTAGATGTAGGTGCAGAGGGACTGCTTATCCCACAGGTGGAGACTGTTGAAGAAGTGAGAAATATTGTAAGGGCTACAAGGTATCTTCCATTAGGAAAGAGAGGTATGTCTCTGAGAAAATTACCAAATAGCTATGCTAAGGGAAGTCCAAAGGAGCTTGTAGAATCTGCAAATAATGAAGTGTTTATTATACTTCAGATAGAATCTAAATCTGCTATAGACAATCTAGAAGACCTAATTAGTATAGATGGTGTGGATGCTGTCCTCATAGGCCCTAATGACCTGTCTCAGGATTTAGGATTCCCCGGTGAAACAAACCATCCCACAGTTCAAGAGTATATTCAGAAGCTAGCTGATAAGTGTAATAGACTCAATTTCCCTTGGGGGGTTCATCTGGAAAGTCCGTCTTCTCTTATACCTTGGGTAGAAAAGGGAATGAGATTTATTATGTGTTCAACGGATACAAGTATAATAGTCGATGGAGGAAGTAATATAGTAAGAACTATCAGGGAGAAGATATCCTAGCTATATCTGCCATATCGTTTTCCTGTTTCATACATAGTTCTTAGATGCTCTATAGGTGTACGAGGGGCTACATTATTGCCATCGCAGAGGAGGAATTTCCCACCTTCCATAACTCCAGATTGCAATAGCTTTATTACTTCCTCCTCTATCCTATAAGTAGGACCTTCTAAGAGGACCATAGGGTTTATGTTTCCTCGAAGCGTCACTTCAGGTCCTAAAATTTTTCTCATTTCCCCCAGGTCTGTAGGATATCCAGTATCAAAGTCCATAACATTGAGTTCTCTCTTTATTGTTTCAAAGTGATGTGATGCCTTACCGCATAGGTGTATGCTATTTGGTCCTCCTTTAGAAAATGTATCAATAAGTTTCTTGTGGTATGGTAAGACGAACTCCTTATAAGTCTCCTCAGAGATAAGTTCTATACTATCATCGGCAAAACCCCAAGACTCTCTTGGATATTCTAACCCGAACTTATCCATTATGTAGGTAATCCTTTTTATAGTAGCATCTGTTATGAAGGACATAAGCCGATGAACAAAGTCTGGGTCCTCATATATATCTATGCAGAGTTGACTTGCCCCTCTTATCTGAGCGGATACTGTAAATGGTCCATCTGTACCTAAAAGAGGTACAGATGGTTTACCTATGGGTACTCCCTTATACAATTCAGTAGAGATACTCAAAAAGTATTCATAATATTCTAAGACCTTCCTAAGAAACGGATTATCCTCGGGATCTGGATTTAATTCCTTGAGCAAATCTTTGTTATCTTTCAGAATAGGCTCTATATCAGGTAGAGAATCTTCCCAATAGAATAGTTTGCATCCAAAATAGAGAGCTTCGTAAGAGTTCTGAAAGTCTACCCAACACCCACCCCAATTATCCTTAGGATAACCCATCTCTCTATCCTGTGGCACATTGAACCTTACCCACTCTTTAAACTTTAACTGTATCTTAGCCATTACCTCAGGAGACTCAAAATAGTCCTTAAATGAAACCCCTTCATCATTTAGTGCCGGGTTTAAAAGGATCATCCTTGGGTTCATATTGAAGTATATAGGAACCCTTATAGGTCTACCTGAATTGTAGGCAGACCAAACCTCATTTACTTCACTATTATGTGCCGAAAAATCCATAGTCAAACTTATTTCTTATAATCCTTGGAGGCTCTTTAGTATAATTATCTGTCCTAAATGGTAGCAATCATGGGCGAGAACCCCAAATAACATCTCACCCCAGGTGGAGTCCTCTTCTGGAATCTTTGCATCTAGATTTATGTCTTTCTCCTTTAGAAGAGAGATGACCTTTTCATGGACATCTTTTAATTCTTTTACAGCATCTTCCCAAGAAACACCCTCTTTTGTTTCTTCTTCGTATACTGGCTTTTTACCTTCAAGGGCAGAAAGTATGAATCTCTTTCCAGATATTATGTGATTTACTATCTCTAGTATAGAATGGATCTCACTTCCAGCTGGCTTCCAATTCGCCTGTTCACTATTTAGACCTTTTATGGCATCTAAGAGAGAATCAGCCCACAGTCCTTTATTTTCTTGGAAGGCCATTTCCATAGCCTTTATAATCCACTCTTTAGACATAAATAATCCCTCCCTTTTTAGATTTTCATTATAATTTTCTCATAAATATTTTTAAAAGTAAACATCCCCAAAATGGTGATAAGTAATAAGTGATGAGTAATAGGTATTTATTTTTTAACTTCTACAGTCTTAAATGTTCTTTAATGTATTCTTAAACCTTTTTAATCAACTCTTAAATATCATTTAATCCAAAAGTTTTAACCTATAAATTGGTGAGGTATAAAGGTGGGGAAAATTTTTATGGAGGTGTATTAAGTATGAAGTATTATGTGAAAAGGTTGTCTGTGGTCTTTCTTCTCCTGGTTTTACTGTTTTCTTTTCAGGGTCTTTCTTACTCAGCTCTTCCAAGGGTTAAATATGTCATTGTTATGATTGCTGATGGAACAGGATTAGCCCATCTAGGTGCAGCACACTACTTTAATAAACTTCTTCTAGATGAGGAGTTTACAATCACAGAAAAGTTATTTAATCAAGGGAGACTTGGCATTGTAACTACCTATTCTCTAAATTCTTTAGTTCCAGACTCTGCTGCCGCTGGAACCGCTATAGCTACAGGTAAAAAGACTAACAACAATATGATATCTATGCTCCCTGATGGGACACCAGTTAAAACTGTTATGGAGAGGGCTATTGAGTTAGGATATAAGACTGGTCTTATAGCTAAAAGCACAATTACAGATGCTACACCTGCTGTCTTTGCCTCTCATGTTACGCATAGAAGTCTTCAAGACCAAATAGCTGTTCAATATCTAGAGAAAGGTATTGATGTTATCCTTGGTGGAGGAAAGTCTTACTGGATTCCAAAGAGTATCTCTGGAAGTTCTAGAAAGGATGATAGAGACCTTATATCAGAAGCAAAGAATCTTGGTTACAGTATCGTTTCTAACTTAAGTGAATTAGAGAATGTTCAATCTGGTAAGGTTCTTGGGCTATTTTCAAGTGGTAATATGCCTTTTAGACTGGACGCAGACCCAACTGTTATACCCTCTCTTAGAGAGATGA
>JACIXS010000109.1 GCA_014360335.1 bacterium
AATCTTAACCTAGTAAAGCATAATACTGACAGACTAGTTGGTGGATTCGATACAACGCTTAAACTAGGAGGCTTAACAGTTGGAGCAGAGTATGCATTGGCTATGGATAGGACATTCACTCCGCTTGGAGCTGATGCATCCGCTATGAAGCTTACGGTTAGTATCCCTGTAGGAACTACTCTTACACTAAATGCTGGCTATAAGGATATTGGCAAAGATTATGAAGCAACTTGGGCTTCCTATACTGCAGATAGAGTTGGATACAATGCTGGACTTACTGTAAATCTAGGAACTGCCTTCACGATTCAGCTAGGATACGCTAATGAGAAATCTAAGAGCGATAGTGGAGCTTCAGTAAATACTACTGGTTATGGTGTGGGAGTTAAGACTAACTTCTTAGGTACTGCTATCCAATATACTTCTACTGTTGATAATGTTGCAGGAACGACTGATAATCTAGTTGAGGTTTCACTTGCCCCACTTAGTTGGCTCAAGCTTGCCGCTAAATACGATGTAGATGCCAATACCTATGGTATATCTAGCGAGATGGCTGTTCCTAATCTTCCTAAGGTAACAGCATATTATACTCCTAACGGAACATTTAAGTATGGGCTAGCAATATCTGAATATACATTTGCCAACTTCCTTACTCTAAAAGCACAATACGATACTAATCCAGATACTAATAAGACCCAGTATTATATAGATGGAAAGATTAAACTTACAGACACTGTATCTCTCTTTGGTACGTATGCCACTTATACTAATACACAGACCTCTTACACTGCAGGAGTTAATTATACTTACAAGTGGAGCGATAATATTAGTCTATCCATCGACCTTAAGCATGTTGTAGATCCATTTGGAACTGAGGCTAATGCATTCATCACTACAGTATCCGCAAAGTTCTAATCAACCGATACTCAAGCCCCCGGAAAGCCCGGGGGCTTTTTTTATTGCCATATGAATAAGAAAGACCTCTTAGTTTTTTCTATTATATTCTTTATAATCCTTTTTACCTATCTATCTTCTAAATTTTATAACCTTAGGGGTGATACAGTTCTTATACAAGTAAACGGAAGAGATTCTTTACGCTTATCCATCAGCGAAAATAAAATAGTTGAAGTTTCAGGTCCTCTTGGAGTAAGTATTATAGAAATAAATAATGGCAAGGTAAGGATGCTTTCGTCTCCCTGTCCAGACAAATTGTGTGTAAAGGAAGGTTATATAAACAAATCAGGTCAAGTTATAGTATGCGTTCCAAATAGGATAGTGATAAAAATAGAAGGGAGGGCAAGTTTAGATGCCCTCACCTATTAACCCACTACTTTGAAGCCATCTGATAAGCATCATAGGCAGAATAGATAGCCCAAGCTACAGGTAGAATAGAAGCGAGCCCTACAGTGAATGGTATTAATAAACTGCTTACTACCCAGACTCCTACATAGATTAGTAGATGATTTATCGCTTTAGCCTGATCACCTAATAGATACTGCCCTAATCCAGGTAATACAAAAGACGCTACAGCTGCTAAGAGTGGATCCAATTTTTGAGTTTGTGCTTCGGCAGCCATAGCAAAAGTTCCACTGAATGCCTGGAAAGCAAAAACTAATAGTAAAATTAGTGCTAGTTTAGTTACCAGGTGTTTCATCTCTTGTCACCTCCCTTCTTCTTAGCATTAATTTCTCCGATAGTAGTTTATCACACAAACAAATATCTTG
>JACIXS010000110.1 GCA_014360335.1 bacterium
ATAATTTAACTCAGGACTCGAATGGGAATTTTACAGGTGGGACTGTTGAAGTAACTTATAATGGAAGTTATGCCGGCCAGAACATATCTGGCACTCTAATAGCAGATGTATACGGTGGAAATACTGACGAAACAAGAGCTAGGATAAAGGCAAGAGGATATGTAACAGTGGATAACCAATTATTTCTGTTAGTTCTTATACTAGCTCAAGGAGGCAGTTCGATAACTTTCCAGCAGGGTGACTCCTACGAATTTGCCTTTACTTTTCTTCATATGTATGGATGCGTAGATGGAATTATAAATGATATGACAGGGGATTATGAATTTACACTATACACTCAGGGTGCTCCTTTAGGACAGGTTTTTGATAAAGGAACAGCGCATATAGAGCGTTAGTATAAATTCTATCTTGTGCCTCTAGGAGGCATATAGGTTTTGAAGTAGCCCTATTGCCTCCTTAATAATTATTTTTCCTGCACATTTATCCAATTTGCTACTCCTAGCTAACCTAGTTTCATATCCTCCTTCCTCAAAAGCTTTCTCTGTTGGTATGTATCCAGAGTATCCATTAGCTAGGGATACTATACCGGTATAGCGGAATGGACTATTCTTCTTTATCTCCAATCCTATCTCTACAAATGGTTCTCCTGGAATACTGAGTAGAGCCAAATCACCTAGGGATATAGCCTGAAGCTCTAACTCTTCAAATTCTTTATCAAGTTGAGAGAGTAGAAGGATTTCTTGAGCATAGATTCTTTCTATCTCTGTATTACCTTTTGCCAGGTCAAATGCGGTGAGTTCTTGGGTTATAAATTCTACAGGTTTGCTCAAAAGTTGTTTTGCTTTTTCTATTTCTTCCTTTGATGGTTTTCTTATTGGAATCTCTATAATAGAACTGTTTATCCTTAGATTTGCCTCTAACGGTTCTAGCTTAGTTAATATTTTTGCCACCGCTCTAGTTAATATCTTGCCAATTCTTTCAGCTTCTTTATATCCCACTTGAGGAGTTGGATCTTTTACATCTATATGGTTTATGTCTCCTTCTGCACCGTTAAGAAAAAGGATAGGTATATTTCCAAGATACTCTTTGAAGAATCTAGCTATTACCCCCGGATAATCACTGGAAATTCCTGTTCCACCAATTGTATCCACGTGATTGGCATAATTTATTATGAAAGCTATTGGATATCCTGGCTTCTTCTCTAATAGTACTAGAAGCACCTCTGGGTCTATAGGACCTGCTGTTTTTACTATGTCGGGATTTAACTTTCCAGGATTTGTAATAACTGAACCATCCTTCATAACATATCTTCGATTAAAGACTATAGAGCTCTCTTTTTCTCTCCCAACTCTTACAATGGTTTCTTGAAGACCTTTCTTTGCCATAGTAATACACGTAGCTACTTTTCTTGCCATAACGTCTATATATGAAGAATCTATCTCTCCTGCTAAAAGTCCTGTAGTAACAGGTCCTGTATGTGTATGAGTAGCAGATATCATAATATTTTCCTTTGGAATGCCACTCCAGACTGATGCTAATTCTCTTACCCTTAAAACAAATTCTCTTGGTATTACACAGAGGTCACAGGATGTTATTGCTACTTCAGTTGTCTCAGTTTTTAATACAACTGTCTTTGCATAAAGATTATCTAGGATATTGTCAGCCTTTCTTATATTAAAATATCCGGCTAGATCTACCCCAAGTGGAGGGGTTATATCTACCTCGTAAGCTCCTGCTAAGAGTTTATTTTGCATAGGCTTTCGCTACCTTAAGGATTGCTTCACCAACAAGATACATATGTTCATCCTGTAATGTGGGCCATATATGAACAACAAATGTTCTTTCTTCTAACCAGGCACAGTTAGGGCAAAATACCTTGTCGTATTGAACAGATTCTGGATTTGTGTATTCTTTACTCCTAAACGGGAATTTAGATCTGCCAAAGCCATTATGGTTTATATAAGCCTCTTCCTTATATGACTGTGGCCAGAACTCTCTCCAGGCGTATACACCTTCTGCTATTACTGCATCTAGGAATGTCTTCTTATCGCATCTTAGCGCATCGAGATTTAATACTATAGGATATACATAGTATCCATTCCTCCTTTCTGGCGTATCTAATGGTAGCGTTAATATTTGAGGACAATCCTTTAGCATCTCTGTCAGAATCTGTGCGTTTCTCCTTCTTCTAGGTAGATTCCATGTATCTATCTTGTCTAATGCCTTTATTCCTATAACTGACTGTATTTCTGTCATTCGATAGTTAAATCCAACCCTTCTGTGTATGTATGGTAGCGCCTGTTCCATCTCTAATAGACTCATCCTCTTTCTTACATCGTAACCATGGTCTCTAAAAGAACGTGCTTCCCAAGCTATCTCTTCGTTGTCAGTTGTTACCATACCGCCCTCCCCACCTGTAGTAAATGTCTTATTTTGACAGAAGCTAAAGCATCCAACATCTCCTATAGTTCCTACCTTTTTGCCTTTATACTCTGCTCCATGAGCCTCTGCTGCGTCCTCTATAACGTAGAGATTATATTTCTTGGCTATAGCCATAATTTTATCCATATCACATACTATTCCATAGAGATGAACAGGTATTATGGCTCTTGTTCTTTCTGTAATCTTTCTCTCTATATCATCAGGGTCTATGCAGTGATCTTCTCTATTTACATCGGCAAATACAGGTATAGCCCCTGCTTGAACTATACAGAAAGATGAAGCAATAAATGTATAAGGAACTGTAATCACCTCATCTCCAGGTCCAATGTTTAATGCTCCAAGAGCGGTATGAAGCGCACTAGTTCCACTCGATGTAGAGATTGCATATTTTGCTCCACACCACTTGGCAAATTTCTCTTCGAATTCCATTCCTTTTGGACCAGTCCAATAGTTAACTCTACCACTTTTTAAAACATCAACTACCGCCTGAATTGTTTCTTCATCAAACCAAGGCCAAGTTGGAAGTTTCTCTTTAATAACTGGTTCTCCACCTTCTATAGCTAGTTTCGAATTAGCCATCCTTAATCACTCCTTTTTAAAGTTATCTGTGACTTATTTCTACTTGATTTGTAACAAGCCTCTATAACCTTTAAATTCCATAATCCTATCTCTCCGGGGACAGGGGGTTCTTTATCTTCCTCTATAGCGGATGAGAATGCCTCTATCTCCGATTGATAGATGTTTACAAATGGAACTTCTATTTTTATACCTCCTCCTATTCCTCTCATTTGTGATGCATCATAGCCTTTTGAATCTTTTTCTAGAAATGCTATCATCTCTCCAAAAGAAGATTGGCCTATAGTCCCTTCAGCTAAAAGACTTCCTTTTGTTCCATAGATTTCTAATCTATTTTTACTCGAATTATCAGGAATATTAAAATAGCTGTCTATGACCCCATGGGCTCTGTTTTTAAATCTTACCATTACTAAGCTTGAATCTTCTGATTTATAATTATGTACGACATTATCAGCGAAGCAAGACACTGTTTCTATATCTGTGCCGAGGATATATTCTAGAAGGTCAAGGCAATGGCTTCCCATATCTATTAATGCTCCTCCACCTCCTAATGTAGGGTCCTGTCTCCAAGCTCCAGAAATTGGTGGATACCAGCAGGAAAGCTGAGCTCTAGCAAATACAATCTCGCCTAGTTCCCCGTTTTTTATCATTTCTCTAGCTTTATTATGTAAAGAGTGAAATCGCATCATATAGCCTACACCAAGCTTTACTTTATTTTCCTTACAGATTTCTATGGAAGACTCTGCATCTTTTGAGTTTAAAGCTAGTGGTTTTTCACACAGTATGTGCTTACCAGCTAAAGAAGATCTGATAATCTGTTCCTTGTGTAGATATACTGGTGTTGCAATGTATACAGCTTGGATGCGACTATCACTAAGTATATCTTCTATATTAGTTGAATACTCTACCCCAAATCTTTCACCTACCTCTTTTGCCTTATTACTATCTATATCCATAACTGAGATAAGTCTAGCATTCTTTGCGTTTATAAATCCTTCAGGGATAGTTCTCCTATATGCTATTCCTCCACATCCAATAACACCCCAATTAACCATAGCCTAATCTCCTCTTTTTTATAAAACTTATGAAATCTTCTTCATAAATTTTTAATCGGAGAGGAATTGGTTCTTCCCAACGTTTTTTAAAAGCAAATCCAGCAATAATCCAAATTTCACCAGGTTGTTTCTCAAAAAGATAAGGATAACTCAATTGCCCTCCTGGTTGACGGGCAATAACTACTGGTTCTGTCCACGTGTTACCATCATCTTCTGAGAAGGCTATAGATAATTCTTCTCTAAACCAAGAAGATAAAACCTCCGAATGTTGAGGTAAATAGGGCCTCTCATATGTTCCATTTTCAGGTTGAACTCTATTCCAGACCAACACCAATCGTCCACTATGAAGTCTCAATAAATAACCCGGGGAACTACTTGCATCTATTATACTTGGCTTTATAATTCTCCAATATCTACCACCATCTTCAGATATAGCCTGCCAAAATCGATCGAGATTAGTTCTAATAAACATAAGAATCCTTCCATCGCTTAATTCGGTAAGAGTCGGTTCAGTTGCTCCGTCATGATGTCCATGACCACCTAGGTCTATGATATTGCTCCTCTTCCAAGTTTTTCCTTCATCATCTGAATAAAGAGAAAAAACAATGAATCTGCCAGGAGAACTTACTAAATGCTCCACAGGGAAGATGATTCTTCCTCTCGATGTCTGTATAAGACCGAAAAAATTGGCATTATATCCATCTACTACTCTTTGGTTGTCTATCCAGCTTTCTCCTCCATCTATACTCCTTATAGACCATACCTCTAACCTGCAATCTTTCCCTGGTTCTTTATCTACCTCATTCCATACAAAGCAACGAGTTGTAAAGTTAAGGTAAACAAGAATAATAGTACCTTTTGAAGTTTGCAAAAAGTAGTAAGAAGCAGGTTCCTTAGAGTTTATTCCCTCACATATAAATCTAGCTTCTGACCATGTTTTCCCTCCATCTACACTTTTTCTAATACCGTCAGTATCGATAGTAAGAAGTGTACCATCCTGTAAAACAACAAATGGCCCATTCCTATCTATCTCTAACTGTTCAGCGAGTGGATGAATCCATCTTTCTTCTAGGTTTCTACTCATTACTAATTCATCTCCTTTCTCTATCATCATAAAGCTCTTTACTATAGAATATTTAGCTCTTTAAGTGTATCCATTACTTTCTCTTTGATATCTCTATCTACTGGACAAAATGGTCTACAAACATACTCTTCGCATATGCCTTGTAGTTTTAAACCATATTTAATAGCTTGAATCCATGAATCTTTGCAGAATTCTAAAAGTTTATTGACCTTGTTTTGTAATTCCTCTACCCCTTTAACATTACCTTCCTTTGCTGACTTATACAGATCTACAAATATCCATATAGCTAAGTTCCCTACCCCGGTTACTAGTCCATCAGCTCCTTCTAATAGGGCTTCCTTTAATCTTCTTTCATCTCCTTGAAATACAGAGAACTTATCATTTCTTAGACTAAGTAGTTTTGAGAAAAGTTTATAATCACATGAACTATCCTTAATCCCAATTATATTTGGATGGTCGGCAAGTTCTGCAATTGTATCAAATTCAAGTTTAATCTTAGTCATTATTGGATTGTGATATATGATTACAGGTAGAGGACTTGCTTCTGATATATCTAAATAAAAGTCTATCACTGCTCTTTGATTTAAGAAATAAAAGAAAGGGGGTAATGCTACCACAGTATCTACCCCAGCACTCTTAGCTTCTGTAATATTTTTAATTACTTTTCTAGTCCCCGTATCTGAAACCCCTGCTAAGACAGGTACCTTCCCATCTACAATCTCTACAGTCTTTTCTAAAAGATGGATCTTTTCTTTCTCTTCCAAAGTTGCAAATTCTCCCATAGAACCAAGGGCGAAAATGCCAGATACTCCAGCGTCAAGCAGATAGTTAACTAAGTGATAAAGACTTCTTTCGTCTACGGATTCGTCAGGATTGATTGGAGTAACTAATGCTGGAATAACACCTTCTAGTCTTTTCATATCTTTCCTCCTATGATTAATAGAAGTTATTTCTTCCTTACTATGAGTCTACATATTCCCTTATCTCTATCTAAAAATTCATAATCGTATGAAAAACCATACTTTTCTATAATTATGCGATAAAGGATATTACAATGGTCACAATAATTAGGATATTTTCTTACACCACTTCTATTTAAAGTATTAACCGAAGGACACTGTTTCATATAGATCTCAAATTCGCTAGGAGTTACCCTCATCTCATAATCTGCTCCTTCCTCTGTTAAGGTGTGTGTCCAATATTCTTTCATTCCTTCAATACCCTTTTCTCTCACAAGTCTATCCAAATTAGATAGAAATCTGTCGGATATATACTTCCAAAATTCAATTACAGCTTGTCTTCCATACTCCTCTTCTAAGAATGAAAAAAGTTCGTTATAGGCTAGGATAAATTCAGTACAGGATATCATTTCTCCCTCCAAAATTTCTGGATACAGTAGGCTTTATCTTGATTTTTTTCTATACTAGAATAGAGTCCTGTCTCTTTGGCTATTATACTGTTTATTATTTCTGTCTGATAGCAGAAATCTTTATATATAGGATATCCAGCCTTTTTTAGGTGTGATAGAGCTGGACATTCTTTAACCTCTATAATAACGGAATTCTCATCTGTTCTAATTTCAAATTTCCCCTCTTCTAATGTAAAGATTTTCCTCCAATATATTTCTAAAGCTAGAAGTCCTTCTGTATTTATATTAGAGATAAGGTCTTTATAGCAATTCTGAGCTACACGTATCAAAAACTTTGTTAATGCCTCTTTACCATAATTTTCTTCTAAGAATTGAAAGGCGCAACTTAAAGCACCATGAAAATCTTTATGTACTTTAGGCATTCTTTTCCTCCTATTATTCAGAGATTCTATAAAAAGCCACCTGTAACACTAAAGTTACAGGTGGCTAAAACTCTTATTGTTCTATAAAACACTGTTCGGGATGAGCACGTGCTTGACTTCCATAGCTTAAATCTTGTGTCCAATTTTCAGGCCAGTTGTGGAAGTTATTCTTTACTAGGAAAATATAGGGTAGTTTTCTCCCACCTGCACCAATAATCCAGAGGTTCTTAGCATGGAGCCTAAGAATTTCTCTACCAAGATTAACCCTTTTGATAGGGTCTATAGTAATTTTGTACTGTTCCCACAACTCTATTACTTTTAAAGCGTCACCTTCTGGTTTTTCTCCTGCTTTACCTCCTGTTTGGTACCATCTAGCCCATTCTCCAGCCCAGGCAGTCCAAGAAGTCATATTAAAAGAACTAATCCCTATAAGTAGCGGATTTGTAGAAAATCCCTGAGTTACTACTTCATGTTCATTAGCATTTACTCTAGTTGCCCATAAATTCCCAATCTCATCTACCCTTACAGCTGTTTTAACGCCTATATCGTTCCAGTATTTTGCTACCATATTCGCTACGTCTATCCATTGAAGGGGTTGTCGTGTATCAAGGGTTAATTCTAACCTTTTACCATCTGGTCGCATTCTCCATCCATCTGGACCACGTTTAAGTCCAATCTTGTCTAAGATTTCTTCAGCCTTTTTAGGGTTATATTCCGCATAAGCTTTTGCAAACTCTTCTTTGTAAAGTGGTGAAGGTGGTACGATCGTTGGTTGTAAGGGCTCGCATAAACCAAAATATAATGCTTGATTTATCTCTTCTCTATTTATTGCTAGAGACATAGCTTGACGGAATCTAACGTCTCTAAATATCTTCCTTAAGATAGGGTCTTTTACTGTCTGATTAAACATTATCGTAGGTTCTCCTGGATAAAGTCCTTGCCACTTTATTACCCTATATCCACCTTTCTCGCGATTTGCCATATAAAGATCATAGTCCATTAGCTTGAAACCTACCCCTTGCATCTCTCCTTCGCCAGCCATTATCTTTAAAAAGCCTATTGACCAGTCGGAGACATAGTATACCCTGATAGTATCTATATATGGTAGCTGATTCCCTTCTGGGTCTATTTTCCAATAATAAGGGTTTCTTTCTAGTTTTATACCATCAGTTCCCCAAGGCATAGTTGTGTGCCAAGCCCAGATAGTTGGAAGTTCAGTATTTATAGTAGCATCATTCTTCCTTGCAAAAAGCTGATACCAGAATTGTAGTCCAGCTTCCTTTGTCATTGTTTCAAGTTTCTCTTTTGATGTATATCTAGAATGGAATTGTTTTAGATAGTGTTTGGGGGCATAAGGGTTCCTATTTGCGGCTAATTCGTAAAGGATTAGAGGATAAGGCTGAGCAAAGCTTATCTCAATAGTATAATCATCTATCTTCTTAAACTTAGCTACTTCCCCTCCAGTTATCAACCATGCTGGAATAGTAGGTGTAAGTTCTTTGTTAAGGATTATATCTTCATACCAGAACATAATATCATCTGCAGTAAAAGGATTTCCATCAGACCACTTTATTCCTTTTCTCAGATATAGAGTTAATGTTTTTGTATCCTTCGAAAGATTCCATCTTTCTGCGATATTCGGCTCTATTTTAGTTAGCTCTGGACCACAGATACGGACCAGTGGTTCATAAGATATTAAGAAATGGACACCATACCAAGCTATGGGAGAATATCTTCTCCAAGTTCCTCCATATTTTCCTATCTTTTCAATTGGTTGAACAACTGCAGGATTCTGTGGTAGCCTTTTTTCTACTGGAGGCAGTTTCCCTTGCTCTACAAGGACTTTAAGTTGGGGAGACTCATTAAACTTAGTAATCTTTTCCCCTGTGATTTTTTGATAATCAATAAGGTTATACTGTCCACCTGGAACTACTTTCTGCTTTGCTGAAGAGATTGTAAGTATACCTGTTAGTAGAAAAATAATCAATACTACACTAACTAACACACTTAAAAATCTTTTCATGCTTGTTTCCTCCCTTTCTAAATTCTTTATACTTATACTTTAAACCTCCCTTTTCTTTCCTCATCGAGCTTATAGAAAGATTTTTTTATTCTTTGAAAATATCCTCTTAGCTATCACCCCCCCAAGTATCTATCTAATCTAGAGTAGAGCAGTTCTTTTATTGCTAAGGTAGCTGACCCTACGGCGCAGGCAAGGGTTCCAAGTTTTGATGTAACTATTTCTGGAATAGGTGGAAGAGCATGGAGTCTTATAGTTCTTTTTACTGGTTCTAATATAAGGTCTCCTGCTTTTGCTAATTCATCAGCCAAGATGATTAGCTCTGGATTAAAGAGATTTATGAGATTCGCTAAGCCTATGCCTAGGTATTCGCCTACCTCTTCAAATATATTAAGTATAAACTTATCTCCTTTTTTACCGGTATAAATTATCTCTTCAAACAGTTCATTTTCGTTCTTTGGACTAAATCCTGTATAGGCATTATTCTTTACTCCATCTAGGACTTTTTCTATTATTGCCTCTGTAGAGACGTATGCCTCTAAACATCCATAGTTACCACATTTACATCTCTTACCGTCTTTCTCTACTACTATATGTCCAAATTCTCCAGCGCGGTCATTAGGACCTGAGTATATGGACCCATCAATAACTATTCCTACACTTATCCCTCTTCCTGCTCCTATACATAGAAGATTATCTCTCCCTATACCTGCTCCATACCAAAGTTCCCCTAGTGTTATTGCCCTTACATTGTCTTCTATAAAGATAGGAGTATCTATAGCTTCAAAGAATTCCTCTACAGACACATCTTTCCAACCTAGGACTGCTGAGAAAAGCACTTTTTTATTTTTCGAGTCTATAAGACCAGGGATACCAATCCCAAGACCTATTATGCTTTTCTTGTCTAAGTTTCTAATAAGAGAGTTATATAGTTCGATTGATCTTTTAAATATATCTTTTGGGGTAGATCTATTTATATCAACTCTTTCTTTTCTTACAATATCTCCACTTAGCCCTATAATTACTCCAGTAATACGGCGAGAGTCTATCTCTATTCCGATTGACAGATGGTTCTTGTTACTTAAAACGAGATTTATAGGTCTTCTGCCTCTTTTTGAGATGGTTGTTGGAATTTCGCAGATAAAACCTGTTTTGATAAGTTTGTCGGTTATATTAGTAACGGTCGCCGGACTTAAAGATGTCCTCTTAGCAATCTTACAACGGTTGATCGGTCCATATTTTCTTATTATATCTAATACAAGCGTTATAGAGGTTTCTCTATTTAGATTCTTAATCAAAAGACTCTCCCTTTATTTTATTTTCTGAAAGTATAACATTTATTTAGAACCGTGTCAAGGGTTTTTATTTCAGTATATAAAATTAACTAATTGTGCATATTTACCTTGTGGTGATATTATTGGCGGATACTTTATCTTACAGAACGATAAGAGAAATTATACATAAATCGTTTGTATTTGTATAAAGAAAAGTCTATAACATCTTAAAACAAAAAATACGAAAATATTAAGAGGTGTTGATCGATGAAGAAGTTTTTTGCGGTTTTGATGGTAGGTATCTTATTTCTATCCTCTATACAGGTTGCTTCTGCCCAGAGGAAGTATAATGAAGCTCCAATATTAGCTGAACTTGTTAAACAGGGTAAGCTTCCTCCTGTTAGAGAAAGACTCCCATTAAGACCAATGGTTGTTACCCCTGTAGAGAGGATAGGGATATATGGTGGAACATGGAGGATGGTAATGTTAGGCCCTACAGGCACAGGCCATCCTTCTGCGCTTATGTTTAACGACGGGTTAGTAAAATTTGCTCCAAACAGTGAGACTGTAGTTAAGCCAAACTTTGCAGAGAAAGTAGAGACGGTTGAAGGCGGAAAATCCTTTGTTTTTCATCTACGTAAAGGAGCAAAATGGTCTGATGGGGCTCCCTTTACAGCAGATGATGTAATGTTCTGGTATGAAGATATATTATTAAACAAGGATCTAACTCCTACCATACCTCGTTGGTTAATAATAGATGATAAACCTGTTGTCGTGAGAAAGATAGATGATTTTACGGTGAAGTTTACATTTACTAAGCCCCATGCTACATTTTTAGTGAATTTGGCATATAATAGTATCTGGAATGAAGTTGTCTTTGCTCCGAAACATTATTTAAAACAGTTCCATCCAAGATATACTGATCCAAAGAAATTAGAAGAACTTGCTAAAAAGGAAGGTCTTAACTATTGGTATCAACTTTTCCAAAATATGAATAATGTATGGCAAAATCCAGATAGACCGGTTATCTATGGATGGAAAGTAGTAAGCCCACTTAGAGGGGGTTCAACTCAGGTAACTTTTGAGAGAAACCCATATTATTGGAAAGTAGATACTGCGGGTAATCAACTGCCATATATAGATAGAGTCGTAGTAACTATAGTGACAGAGCAGGAAGTTGCTAGATTAAAAGCTCTCTCTGGAGAAGTAGATATGCAAGGTTTCCCAATAGCTCAAGCCCCACAAGACCATGTGATACTTATGGAAGGAAGAGAAAAGGGTGGCTACAGAATTATACCGGTAAGGATTACCGAACCTAATATATTTGCACTAGGTTTTAATTTGAACCATAAAGACCCTGTCTTAAGAAAGATATTCAATGATAGAAGATTTAGGATAGCAATGTCTTATGCAATAAATCGTAAAGAGATTATGGAACTTGTTTATCTAGGTCAACCTAAAGAGCCAAGACAAGTAGCCCCACTACCGGAATCTCCATTCTACTATGAGCCAGCAGCAAAGAACTATACTGAATATGACCCAGAAAAGGCTAATAAGTTATTGGATGAGATGGGACTTGATAAGAGAGATAAAGATGGGTTTAGATTAAGACCAGATGGTAAAACATTAATGATAGCAGTAGAAGTAATGAGAGATAGGTTTGACTTTGTCGATGCGTTAGAGCTTATAAAGGGTTACTGGGAAAAGGTTGGTGTAAAGACCGCAGTAAAGGCTGAAGAGCGTCCTTTATTATTTACTAGGATTCAAGCTGGAGAACATGATGCAGCGGTTTACTTTGCTTCAGCTGGGCTAAACCCTATATTGGAAATGAGGCATATAATTCCATGCGCAAACTTAGTCACTAATGTTCAAGCTCCTCTTTGGGGCTTATGGTATGCTACAGGAGGAAAGTCTGGAGAAGAGCCTCCTAAAGAGGTAAAGCGTCAGATGGAACTATATGATAAGATTAAGACAACTATAAGTCTAAGTGGGCAGAAGAAGTATATGGAAGAAATATTAAAAGTGAATGCTCAAAATCTATATGTAATCGGTATCTGTGACAGAGCTCCGGTCCCTTGGATAGTAAAGAATAATTTCCGAAACGTTCCTGACGAGAAAGGTTGGATCTTGGCTTTTGGACAGCCTGCTAGCTTGGTAAGTGCTCAATTCTTTATTGAGAAGTAGAAAGGAGAACTATGAAGAAGATAGTAGAAACTTTTAGTGAACTCCCTATAGGGGAAGTACCATATGATTACTCTCCTATAGGGGAGTATCATTTTATAATTCCTAAGGGGACAGGTAACTGGATAGAGGCATCTAAATACCATGCTTGGCGTAGGAATCAGGTGGCGAATTGGAATGTAGTAGAAGAGGATAATACTAAGGTTATGGAGCAGTCCTCGCTTACCCCTGAGTGTTTGGCTATACTTATCACAGGTGACCATTCTTGGCAGGACTACACTCTAGATGTAGAGTTAAGACCTATATCTACTCTAGGAATGTCTGGTGTTATATTTAGATATAATACAAGCAATTCTTTTTATGCCTTATACTTTGAAGGTAATTCAGTGAAGCTTGCAGTAAATAATCTGGGGAAATGGAAGACCCTAGGTATAAAACATTTTAATGTTAATTATGATAGAAGGTATCACTTTAGAGTAGAATTAGATGGTTCCAAAATACTCTGTTACATTGATGAAGCATTAATATTTTCCATTGAAGATGATACATTTTATAAAGGGAAGGTCGGCCTATTTGCCAATTGCCCTTCTAGATTTTATAAGGTTTCTGTAGACATCTTTAAAGAAGAAAAGTTAGAAGAATATATTTCTAGCGATATTCCTGGACTTAGACTATGGAGAAGAGTATACTTCCAAAATGGTAAAGGGGCTGGAAGAAGTATAAGATTTGGAGACTTAAATGGTGATGGAAGGCTAGAATTTATTTTGGCACAGAATATTAGACGTGCTATGGGAGACAACTTCTGTACAATAAGTTATATGTGTGCCTATGATTTAGATGGTAACATACTCTGGGAGATAGGAGAGCCATCTTCCAAGAATGCATTGGTAACAAATGACCTGCCTTTTCAGGTCTATGATATAGATGGGGACGGAAATAATGAAGTAGTTTGTATAAGAAATTTCGAGATACAGATATTAGATGGCAAGACTGGTAAGATAAAAGAGAAATTTCCTGCTCCGAGGTCCAAGTCTACTAAGAGATGGGCTAGTGATTTCTCAGAAGATATTTTCTACAGAATTGCTGGAGATTCTATAATGTTCTGTAACGTATCTGGAAGGGAAGAACCTAGGGATATTCTTATAAAAGATAGGTATCATAATGCTTGGGTTTTTAACAATAAGTTTGACCTTCTCTGGGAAGTAAGTTGTAACACAGGGCATTATCCCTGCGCCTATGATGTGGATGGTGATGGAAAGGATGAAATCCTTATAGGTTATACACTGTTCGATGATGATGGCTCCAAGTTATGGGAACTTCCAGACCTTAGAGACCATGCAGATGGGATAGTGATAGCGGATATAGATCTTGATGGAAACCTAGAGGTAGTTATAGCTGGTGGTGATGATGGAATAATGATTACTGATATTAATGGGAATATCCTTATGAAAGATAACATTGGACATGCACAGACTCCTAGCGTTGCGAAATTCTTGCCAGAGATACCTGGACTTCAAATATGTACTATAACATTCTGGAAGTATCCGGGGACGATATGCATATATGATGCAAAGGGTAATAGGCTTAAGACATTTGAGATCTATCCTATAGGGAGTCCTTTGATTCCTGTCAATTGGAAGGGTGATGGGCAGGAATATATACTATTCTCTGGAGATGTCAAATATGGTGGATTATTCGATGGAGCTGGAAGAAGAGTACTAAGTTTTCCAGATGATGGACATCCTAGCTTATGTTGCACTGCCTTAGACCTGATTGGAGATGCAAGAGATGAGATTGTTCTGTGGGATACAGAAAAGATGTACATATATACGCAGGATACACCATTTGAAGGAGATAAGCTTTACACGCCAAAGAGAAATCCTCTTTATAACGAGTCGAACTATAAGGGAATTATCTCCCTATAGATAGTTTAATTAGGGGCGATTTATAAATCGCCCCTATAACAGATAGAACACAGACCTTTTAAAGTTATTACTAATGATGGTTACCATTTTATAAGTCCGTTTGTTTTTAATACATTGTATATAGGATGTTCGGAAATATTTATGTTATAAAGTTCTTGTAAGATTTGTTTTATTTTTCTTGGTCCATAGTTATACTCTTGCCTAAGTTTTAGTATAAGCTTCACAATCTCTTCCGTAAGTACAGTTCTTCTCTTCTTGGGGGTTTTAGGTTTGTCCTTTAGGCCTTCTATCCCTTCTTCCCTGTACCTTTGTTCCCACTTTCTTACTATCTGTCTAGAGACTCTGAATCTTCTAGCAGTTTCTGAAATAGATTTACATTTTTCTAGATATTCTATAATTTTTAGTCTTATCTTTACAGGGTCTTTGCTGTCTCTAATCCTTTCAAAGTATGATTCTTCCCCAAAGGCGCAGTTTAAATTCTCCTTCTCCATATCCTCCTCCTGGTAACTATGCATTGTAATAGGATATTAAGCTTGACAGGTTATTTATATTTTACTATCTTGTATACAAAATACAATACTTTATACAAAAATGCAAGAAGGGAGAATTGGATATGAATAGGCTACCAGGATATAAACGGAGAGAGGCTATAAATGCATATATAATGTTAGCACCATGGATTATTGGTTTTATAGCCTTTACGGCAGGTCCTATGATAGCATCAATAGTAATAAGCTTTATGGATTGGCCCCTCCTTCAAGCACCCAAATGGATAGGATTTGAAAACTATAAGTTTATGTTTAAAGATGAGCTGTTTTGGATTTCTCTCTATAATACAATCTACTATACTGTAATTGGTGTCCCTCTGAGAGTTATTGCTGCTCTCTGTGTAGCTCTTGCTATGAATCTAAAATTAAGAGGAATATCTGTCTATAGAACTATCTATTATGTCCCTTCTATTACACCTGCAGTTGCCAGTAGTATTATGTGGTTATGGATCTTTAATCCTGATTTTGGTTTAGCTAATGCTCTGTTAGGATACATAGGAATTCACTCACGAATAAGATGGATTTATGACCCTGCTTTGTCTAAACCATCCCTAATACTTATGAGCCTTTGGGGTATAGGCGGAATGATGATTATTCTTCTTGCTGGTTTACAGGGGATTCCAGAACAGCTCTATGAGGCTGCAGAATTAGATGGCGCTGGCCTTTGGCATAAGTTTTGGCATATAACCCTTCCTATGCTTTCACCCTCCATATTCTTTGTCACCATAATGCAGGTTATCTCCTCTTTTCAAGTATTTACTCAAGCATACGTTATGACAAGAGGAGGACCAGCTAATAGTACGCTATTTCTGGTTTTGTATCTATATCAGAATGGTTTTGAATTCTTTAGAATGGGTTATGCGTCTAGTCTTGCGTGGGCACTTTTTATGTTTGTGTTAGTGCTTACAATACTTCAGTTTAGAGGTTCCAGATATTGGGTATTCTATGAAGGAGAGTTGAGAGGATGACTATGATGAATGTAAAAGAAAACAGGAAAATTAGGGAAATTATTTGGAAGACTATAGCCTATATAGTCATAACCGGGTTTGGTGTGCTCCTTATAATACCATTCTTTTGGGCGGTTAGCACTTCTCTTAAACCAGCTGGTCAAGAGTTTACTTATCCTCCTAAATGGATCCCAGAACCATTTATGTGGGAAAACTATAGAATAGCCCTTACTCTACTTCCATTTGCTACCTTTCTGAAAAATACATTGATTATAACTATTCTTGCCACGATAGGAAGCGTCTTAACTGCGTCACTTGCTGGCTATGCTTTTGCTAGGTTACAGTTTCCTGGTAAGAACTTTCTCTTTATGCTTTGTCTATCTACAATGATGTTGCCATATGTAGTTACCCTTATCCCTACATTTATACTTTTTAGATGGCTAGGTTGGGTGGATACTCTGTACCCTCTAATTGTACCTTCCTGGTTTGGGGGAGGAGCGTTCTTTATATTCCTATGTAGGCAGTTCTTTATGACTCTCCCATTGGATTATGATGATGCAGCAAAGATAGATGGAGCAAATGAGTGGTACATATACAGTAGAATCATCATGCCACTTTCCCAGCCGGTAGTTATAACTATGCTTATCTTTAACTTTGTAAACCACTGGAATGACTTTATGGGGCCATTAGTATACCTCCATTCTATGGAGAAACGCACTATAGCTATAGGACTTAGGACATTCTTGACTAGTATGACTGAGAGGTCAGACTGGAACTATCTAATGGCAGCTTCTGTGGCAACTACGATTCCTATACTTGTGGCATTTTTTGTAGCTCAGAAATACTTTATAAGAGGCGTTGTTATGAGTGGATTAGCTGGGAGGTGAGAAGTTTAGAATAAGAGAAATCTTTCTCTAAATTCTTATTTCTTTAGTTCTGATGAGGTTATTTTAAAGGGGGAATAAATTAAAAAAGATTTTTAGGAGGGTGAGAGATTTATGAAGAGATTTTTAGTTGGTTTAGTATGTGTAATGTTGGTATTTTCTTTTTCTGGGATTAGCTTTGCTAAAACAGTATTGAACTGGTTTGCACCGATGTCACCAGGACCAGAACTAGACCTATGGAAAGGACTTATAGCAGAATTTGAGAAAAGGAATCCAGATATTGAAGTAAAACTTAGTGTGGAGCCTTGGGGAGACTATTGGCCTAAGATTGCTACAATGTTTGCAGGTGGTCAGCATCCTGACCTTGTTTGGATGCACTATTCAAGATTTAAAGATTATGCAGCTCAAGGGGCATTAAGACCTTTAGATGATTACATTAGAAAAGATAAAGCTTTTGCCTCTGATCTAGCTCAAATACCTACCGTTTTGAAGAAGATCTTCCAACATGACGGTAAACAGTATGTCCTCCCTAAAGACCACGGTGGAATAGCAGTTTGGTATAATATGGACATGTTCGATCAGGCTGGCGTTAAATATCCTTGGCAAGGGTGGACATGGAAAGACTTTCTTACTGCGGCACAAAAGCTTACAAAAGATTTTAATGGAGATGGAGTTACAGATCAGTGGGGTACTACAGATTTAATGTTTGGTGGAGATCCGGCTTCTTGGTGGCACCACGAGATGGGTTGGGCTATGATTAAGTCCTTTGGTGGAGATACTTACAGTGATGACTATAAGTCAGTCTTTATAGATAAGCCAGAAACTATAGAAGCGATACAGTTTATGGCTGACTGTATTAATAAATATAAAGTAGCACCGACATCTGACCAGATAGCAGGATTAGGCCCTCCATTTAGAATAGGTAAAACTGCTATGTCCTGTTTCCCTCATGCGGCTGAAGGGTACTGGATAAGATATGAGAAAAGGCCAGTCAAAAGATATGGGGTAGAGTTCCTACCAAAAGGCAAGGGTGGTATATGGTATGCTCTTGGGGCTACTGGATTCGCTATCCCTACCGGTAGTAAAGCTCCTGACGCAGCATGGAAGTTTATAAAATTCGCTTTATCTAAGGAAGTCTCAGAAAAAGTTGCTGAACATTATAGATGGGGTAGCCAAAGGATGGATATGTGGGCTAAGAGGTTTGAACTGCAAGTTGAAAGAGGCATATATATAGAGGAAAACTGGAAGAGAGTCTGGGTAGATGCTGTAATAAATCCAACTAAGACTGGAGTTCACCTTGGTTATGCCAGGATACCTGCGGGTGCTGCAGAGATAAATACTATACTGAGGACTGAGTTTGATCCGGTATATCTTGGTAAGCGTACTGCAGCTGAGGCGGCAAAGGCTGCAAAGCCTAAGATTTTAGAGGTCCTTAAGAAATTTTATAAGTAAAAGATATTCCCCCGAGATAATCTCGGGGGTAAAAATAGATTAAGATAAGGAGGCAGTAATTATGGCAGTTGATAGAGAAAAGATCTTAGAAAAGTTTGCTCCGTTAAGAGTGGCAGACGTATGCGATGCTATGGATTGGCTTATGCTGAGAAATATAGGCTTAATGTCAAGGGACATAAGACCATTATTTAGGCCAGTAAGGGTATGTGGTATAGCTAAGACGGTAAGGTATGTCCCAACGAACAAAGTAGTCCCAACAATGAGTCCAGAAGAATATACAAAGTTTGTAGAAGATTGGTATGCCAATGTATGTACCTATCCATTTGGAGATATTATTGAGCCAGGGGATATAATAGTGATAGATGCTCATGATTTAGATGTTGGTTTGTTGGGCTCCAACAACTCTTTAGCTTATTTTAATAAAGGAGCAAGGGCACTAGTAACCGATGGCGGATGTAGAGATACCGATGAGGTTATAAGAGAAAAAGTACCTGTATTCTGCAGATATATATCTAGGACTATGGTGCAGGCTAGGATGGAGTTTGAGTCTATGAATAAGCCTATAAACTGTGGCGGAGTTTTAGTAAGACCTGGGGATGTAATAGTAGGAGATGGTGATGGAGTTGTTGTAGTGCCACAGGAGTATGCTTTAAAGGTAGCTGATATAGCACTGAAGATACTAGAAGAGGATAAGATAGGACGTAGAAGACTATATGAGCAAGCAGGATTACCTTTAGATGAGACTGTATTGTAAATAAAATGTCAGGGGGAAGCTTATGCCAGATATAAAGACAAAGTATAAAAATCTAGAAACATTGGTATACGAAGAATTAAAATCTATGATCTTTCAGCAAAAGCTTCCCCCTAATTCTAAGATAGTAGAAGAGGAGATCTCTAAACAGCTTAATGTGAGTAGGACACCTGTAAGAACTGCACTAACCGCTTTGGAAAAAGATGGACTTGTGAAAATGGTTCCGAGAAAAGGCGCTTATGTTGTAAGTCTTGAAGTAGAAGATATAGAGGAGATTTATGTATTGAGAGAGGTCCTGGAAGGAGTAGCTGCGAGATACTCAGCAAAGAATGCTGATAGTTCTTTTCTCAAGGAGTTAGAGAAAGCTCTTGATAACTATAAAAATTCTGTGGAAGATAGAGATTATAATAGTTGTATAAAGTATGACGAGGTCTTTCATAATCTTATACATAATGCTAGTAGGAATAATCGACTTATAAATCATCTAGAGATTATAAAGAATCAGATACAACTGCTTAAATTTCGTTCTTCTCATATACCAGGAAGACCTCTAAAATCTTTATCAGAGCATATTGAGATACTTAAAGCTATAAAGGAGAAAGACCCTGAAAAAAGTGAACTAGCCATGAGAACACATATAAGAAATGCAAAAGAGGATGTTTTAAAATTTTATAAAGGAGAGCTAAAATGAAGCCAAATGTTATAAAAAAGATAGAAAGGGTAAGCCAAGAGTTAATAGAGAGGTTATCACAGTTTTCCTCGGCTACTGTATATGAGGCTAATGGACAAAAGGGGGCAATGCTCTCATATATAAAGCCAATTGATGAAAATATGAAACTCTGTGGTCCTGCGATCACTGTTTTATCCCGTGCTGGGGATAATCTTATGATTCATAAAGCCATCTCTATTGCGCAACCTGGAGATATCTTAGTGGTAAATATTAGTGACTACGAAGAGGCTGGAGCATGGGGAGAAATAGCTACTGTTGCAGCAATGGAAAGAGGTATCAAGGGGCTTGTAATAGATGGGGGAGTTAGAGATACCCTAGCTATAAAGGCTTTAGGCTTTCCTGTCTTTTGCAGGTCTATATCTATAAAAGCGACTACAAAGAAGTTATTAGGCTTTATAAATCATCCAATTACCTGTGCAGGGGTCATAGTAAATCCTGGAGATATAGTTTTGGGAGATGCTGATGGTGTAGTAGTGATAAAGAAGGAAGATGTAGAAGAAGTTATAAAAAGGGCAGAGGAGAGAGAAAACTTTGAGAGACAAGTTATAGAAGAGCTAAAACATGGTAAACTTACTATTGATCTATTAAACTTAAGACAAGTATTGGAAAGAGAGGGATTAACAGAGGAAGAATGAAGGATGCACAGCTACGGACGATTTCTAAAGTAAATATAGAGGTTTTGAAAGATTTTTGTTCTAATGCCTTAGTAAAACTTGGAGTTCCTAAAGAGTCTGCTGATATAGTTTCTGATCATCTTGTATGGGCAGACCTTATGGGTATAAGCTCTCACGGGGTAACTCGTCTTGGTATATATGTAAAAAGGATACAGGCAGGTCTAACAAATGCAAGACCTAATATCCATATCATCAGAGAGACACCTTCTATGGCGATTTTAGATGGGGATAATGGTTTAGGTCAGGTTGTCGGGGTTAAGGCTGTGGAACTAGCTATAGAGAAGGCAAGTAAGGTTGGCGTTGGAGTTGTAGGCGTAAGACATACTACCCATTTTGGATGTGCAGGTTATTATGCATTAAAAGCTATAGAAAAGGATATGATTGGTGTAGTCATGTCAAATGCTCCGTCTACTATGGCACCTTGGGGAGCGAGGGTTCCATACCTTGGGACAAATCCGATAGCTTTTGGTGTTCCTACTAAGGAGTTTCCACCAATTCTTCTAGATATGGCTACTAGTATTGTTGCTAGGGGTAAGATTATCTTAGCAGCAAAAGAGGGAAAGACTATTCCAGAAGGTTGGGCGGTAGACCCAGAGGGGGAATTTACTACTGACCCAGAATCAGCGTTGAAAGGTGCAGTATTACCATTTGGAGGTCCCAAAGGTTCTGGTATAGCTCTAATGATAGATATATTTAGTGGAATCTTAAGTGGTGCAGAGTTTGGCTCGCATATTGGTTCTCTATATGATGATTTTTCTAAACCACAAAATGTAGGTAACTTTATTATAGTATTTAATATAGAAAGCTTTTGCCCAGTCAATGAATTTAAAGAGAGAATCGAACTGATGAGACGGGAGATAAAAGGTTTGCCTAAAGCTAAGGGGGTGGACGAGATACTATTGCCAGGTGAGCTCGAGTTTAGAAGATACATAGAAAATAAAAAGAACGGTATTCAGCTTAGTCCAGAAGTGATAAAGGAATTGAAAGAGATTGGAGAAGAACTATCGTTAACATTTCATTTAGAAGGAGAAAGTTAGTATGAAAAACTTAAACTTTATATTTAGCATTCCGACTCTTATAATCTTTGGATGTGGTTGTATAAAAGAGATTGGTAAAAAGATAAAGGAACTTGGTGGCTCTAAGGTTATTATAGTAACTGATAAGGGAATAGTAAGTTCAGGTTTGGTAGAGGATGTGAAAACTGTACTATCAAATGAATGTATAGGATTTACTATCTTTGATGAGGTAGAACCAAATCCTCTCGATACTACTGTAGAGAGAGGCGCTGATATAGCTATTAGAGAAGGTTGTGATGCAGTTATAGGTATTGGTGGCGGAAGCTCTATGGATTCTGCCAAAGCTATAGCTATGAGAGTGACAAATAGAGAAGGGACAATTTTGGATTACGTAGGTATAAACAAAGTCAAAAATATCCCATTGCCTATTATAGCTGTTCCCACTACCTCTGGAACTGCAAGTGAGCTAACAATATTTTCTGTTTTGACTGATAGTAGGGATATGACCAAAATAAGTATAGGAAGCGACCTTTTAACCCCTAAAGTAGCCATATGCGACCCTGTACTTACCAGTTCTATGCCACCGAGTGTAACCGCTATGACTGGGATGGACGCATTGACTCATGCTATTGAATCATATGTAACTACAGTTGCTACTCCAGTTACAAAGGCTCTAGCTCTAGAGAGTATAAAGTTAATAGCTAACAATCTACGTAAAGCAGTAGCAAGAGGAGAAGATATACAGGCAAGGGAGAATATGCTTCTTGCTAGCTTATTGGCAGGTATGTCATTTAGACATACTAGACTAGGTATTGCTCACGCCTTAGCTATGCCTTTAGGTAGCTGGGATATTAGACTTCCGCATGGATTAGCTAATGCGTTGGTCCTCCCTTATGTGATAGAATTTAATCTTCCAGGGAATCTTGAAAGCTATGCAGAGATAGCTGTTGCGATGGGAGAACTCCCTGGAGGCACTCTAAGGGAGACCGCATTAAAATCTGTTAAAGCGGTAAAAGAATTGATAAGAGATATAGGTTTACCTAAGAATCTAAAATCGGTTGGGGTAAGAAGAGAAGACTTTGATAGAATTGCTGAAGAGGCTATGAAAAGTGGGAATTTAGCTGTTAACCCTAGAGTTTGTAAGAAGGAAGACCTTATATCTATACTAGAAGCTAGTTATGAGGGAGAGTGATAAAATGGAGATTGTTGGCTTTATAGGCTTAGGAGCTATGGGACTTCCTATGGCTAAGAATATAATCAAGAAAGGATTTCCTTTAGTTATCATACCACACAGAAATATGGAACCTATAAATATTCTAAAAGAGCTTGGTGCAAAAGTAGTAAAGACACCAAAAGAAGTTGCTCAAGAGTCTAATATTATAATTACTATGCTCCCAAGCTCTAAAGAGGTAGAAGAAGTAATACTTGGTGAAAATGGTGTAATTGAAGGTTTAAAACCTGGTAGCGTTGTAATAGATATGGGGACAAGTATGCCTCAGTCTACAGTGATGATAGCAGAAAAGCTTAGAGAGAAAGATGTAGAGATGCTCGATGCCCCTGTAAGTAGAGGAGTAAAGGGAGCAGAGGAGGGCAATCTCTGTATAATGGTAGGAGGGAAGAGAGAAGTTTTAGAAAGGTGTAGACCTGTTCTTGAGGCTATGGGGAGAGACATATTCTATATTGGTCCCAATGGCCAAGGACATATAGTGAAACTACTCGGTAACCTTATAAGTATCTCAAATATGGCTATAGTAGCAGAATCCTTTGCTTTAGGAACGAAACTTGGAGTAGACCCAAAGGTGCTCTTTGATGTATTGATAAATACCGCTGCTGATAGTTTTATCCTGAGGACTCAAATACCTGGAGTCTTATCTAAAAATTTTGCTCCAGGATTTAAAGCTAAACTGGCTAGTAAAGATATAAATCTAGCTCTAGACCTTGCTAAGAATGCTGAAGTTCCTCTATTTATGGGGGCTACAGCGAGTCAATTATTTACTGCGGTAAAAGACCTAGGCTATGGTGATGAGAATCAGTCTGCAGTTATAAAAGTATGGGAGAAACTTTTGGGGATAGAGGTGGCAAGTAAGTGAATTATATAAATGGGAAATGGATAACAAATGCTAGTACTGGAAAGACTTTTAAAAGTATAAATCCTGCCAACAAGGATGAGGTACTAGGAGAATTTCCCCTATCTGGGAAAGAAGATGTGGAACTAGCGGTAGCTAGCGCTAAAAAAGCTCAGAAGGAGTGGAAAAAGATTCCTGCCCCTGAGAGAGGAAGATTACTCTTTAATATAGCAAAGCTTATGGAAAGAGATAAAGAACTGTTAGCAGAGACAATCACTAGAGAGATGGGAAAGACCTTTAGTGAATCTCTTGGTGAAGTACAGGTAAGTATAGATATGGTATATTACTCTGCTGGGGAAGGGAGAAGGCTTATAGGTGAAACTGTACCGTCTGAAAAAAGGGATAAATATATAGTCTACTTTAGAGAGCCGGTAGGTGTCGCTGGTATCATTACTCCTTGGAACTTTCCTCTACTTTTACCTGTAAGGAAGATTATGCCTGCTCTTATTGCTGGGAATACGGTTGTATTTAAGCCTTCTAGAGAAACGCCATTAGTAGCTCAAAAATTTGTGAAACTATTAGAGGAAGCAGGCTTGCCTCCTGGTGTTATAAACTTAATACAAGGGTCTGGAGAATCCGTAGGGATGGAGATAGTTAGACATCCTGATGTAGGAGTAGTGTCCTTTACTGGATCTGTAGAGACAGGTAGAAAGATAGGGGCTATTTGTGGGGAACAGATAAAGAAGGTAGGGTTAGAACTCGGGGGTAAGAATCCAGTAATTGTGCTAGAAGATGCAGATATGGATTTGGCTCTGGAGGGTTGTGTTTCAGGAGCATATGGAGCAACTGGACAGAAGTGTACAGCAGCTAGCAGAATTATTGTAGAAGAGAAGGTCTACAATAAATTTATAGATGGATTTATAGAAAGGGTCAAAAAGATAAAAGTAGGTAACGGAATGGATAAAAATACAGATATGGGACCCCTTGTAAGTGAATCTCAGTTAGACAAGGTAAAATATTATGTAGAATTAGGGATAAAAGAGGGGGCAAGGCTTGCATATGGTGGAAACATTTTAAGTGGAAATGAATTTTCCAAGGGATTCTTTTTTGAACCTACTGTATTTATAGATGTAACTCCTGAAATGAGGATAGCAAGGGAAGAGATATTTGGTCCTGTTGTCTGCATAATGAAGGCAAAAGACTTTGATTCTGCTATAGAGATTGCCAATAGCACAGAATTTGGACTCTCAGCCTCAATATATACAAAGGACCTTAAGAAGAGTTTTAAAGCAATGGGACTTTTAGAATCTGGGGTAGTTTATGTAAATGCACCTCCAACTGGAGCAGAGATACAGGGTCTCTTTGGTGGGATTAAGGCTTCTGGTAATGGTGAAAGAGAGCAAGGAACAACTGCAATAGACCTATTTACTGAGTGGAAGACGGTATTTATAGTTCTAGGATAGGAGGAAATCTATGGAGATAATAGATGGGAAACAATTTTTATTCTGCAGAATAGATAGGGGGGAAGATCTACTTAAGAGTATTGTAAAGGCTATAGAAGAGGCGAAATTAGATACAGGGGTTGTGGTTTCTGGAGTAGGTAGCCTTCTAAAAGCAAGAATACATATGGTAGCTTCTAATGATTTTCCACCAAAGGATGACTTTTTGGATTTTGAAGGTCCTCTAGAGATTGTATCCTTACAGGGAATAATAGCTAGCGGACAGCCCCATTTACATATCTCTATAGTGAATAGAGATTTTAAGTCCTTCAGTGGTCATCTAGAAGAAGGATGCCTAATCTTATCTATATGCGAAATAGCAATAGCTAAAGTCGAGGACCCCAAATTAATAAGAACGGTCTTTTCAGGCACTCAGGTGGGGAAATTGATAAGGAAATAAAAAATTAGAAGAACTCTACCCCCCTAGAGAAAGTTTATCTATCTTGCATAAGGGTCTGCTGCATCACGTAATCCATCACCTAAGAAGTTGAACATTAGAACTGCTAGTACCACAAAAATACAGGGGTACAGCATCCAGGGGTGTAATCCAATTGTTCTTACATCCTGTGCATCCTGTAAAAGTACTCCCCAACTTATTACAGGGGGTCTTAAACCTACACCAAGATAACTGAGAGCGGTTTCGCCAAGAATCATATTAGGGATAGCCAAGGTAAGAGAAACTATAATATAACTTGCAAAACCAGGAAGCATATGCCTTAGTATTATTCTACTTGTTGAAGCTCCACATAATCTTGCTGCCATAACAAAATCTTCCTCACGCATAGATAGGAGTTTCCCTCTTATTGTTCTAGCTAGTGTTGTCCAGCCAAAGATAGATAGTATTATGGTAGTAATAAAATAGACCTTAAGTGGAGACCAATCTTGAGGGACAGCTGCAGCAAATGCTAACCAAAGAGGAATTGTTGGAAGGGAGATAAGGACGTCAATTATTCTCTGAATTATATTATCTATATTACCTCCCATATACCCTGAAAGCCCTCCTAGAATTAAACCTAGGATAAAACTTATAGCTACTCCTACAAGTCCCACGCTTAAAGAAATCCTTGTCCCGTACATAATCCTAGAAAACATATCTCTTCCTAGCTGATCTGTTCCAAAGAGAAATATATATCCGTCTTTCACTCCGAATAAATGTATATTTGTTGGGAATAGACCGAATAATTTATACTCGAAACCTCTTACAAAGAAGTATATTTTATATTTCGCTGTAACATCCTCTTTATATATATTTTCAAATGTTATTGGATCTCTCTCTATTTTATATCCGTATACAAATGGTCTAAGACTGAAGCCCGACTTTGAATCCCAAAATCGAATCTTCTGAGGTGGGGCATATATAAATTGACTTCTCTGGTAAGGGTCTGTTGGGCTTATAAATTCACAGCATATAGCTATAAAATAAAATACAATTAGTACGAAAAACGCAACCATGGCAAGCCTATGTCTTTTGAATTTCCACCAAATTAATTGCCACTGAGACGCTAAATATATTTTTTCTTCCTTTTCTTCTGTTGAATTAATGGCTTTCTCTTCAAATTCCATAATCCTTAACCCTCCATTTTCTCGTATCTTATTCGTGGGTCAATCCAGGCTAATACTAAATCTGCTATCAAGGCCCCTATTATTGCTAGACTACTAAGTATAAGTATAAAACTTCCAGCTAGATACTCATCTTGCGTCATTAAAGCTCTAAATAGCACAGGACCGCAGGTGGGTAGATTCAGTACTATAGAGGTGATAGTTTCTCCTGAGATTATAGAAGGTAATAACCAACTTATGGAACTTATTAATGGATTTATTGCAATCCTTACTGGATATTTAAAGATAAGCCTTCTTTCTGGTAATCCTTTCGCCCTGGCAGTTATAACATACTGTTTTCTGAGTTCATCTAAAAGTGTTCCACGCATTATCCTGGCTATTCCAGCAGTTCCGCCGGTTCCTATTATTACTACAGGGAGCCATATATGAGATAGCAAATCTAAGACCTTATGTATACTCCATGGTGCATCTGCATAGGCAGGAGAGAATAATCCAGTTACCGCAAGTCCAAATCTGGAATATACAAAGTACATTATTACTAAAGCGAGAAGATAACTTGGTATGGATACACCTATAAAACCTAGAAAGGTAAATGAATAATCAAAGATAGAATATTGGTGGGTAGCAGAGTATATGCCTATTAAAATGCCTATTGTCCAGGAGAATAGAAGTGTAATAATAGATATAGTCATAGTTAAAGCTAGCCTTTCTCCAATAACCTCAGTTACAGGTTTATTCCACTGGAAGGATAAACCAAGATCTCCATACCTTACAATCTTCCATATCCATAAAAAATAGCGTATGTGAGGAGGCTTATCTAGTCCAAACATCCTTGTTAGCCTAGCTATCTCATCCTCAGCTACATGAGTGCCAGCTGCTCTTAGCCTCATTATGTGTGTAGTAAGATAATCTCCTGGTGGAAGCTCTATAACCATATAGGCTACTATAGAAACAATTAGAAGAACTGGAATTAGAAAGAGAAGACGCCTGATTAGATATTCTATCATGTCGTCATCACCTCTTTTAAAATAACAGGGAGGTAGGAAATCTACCTCCCTGTTTTATGAAAAGTATCTTAGTTATTCCTTTATGAAGAAGTGTTCTGGATGATAAAGACTTATGCCCCAAGTATCCCAACCTATTACACCTTTCTCTGGCACATTTCTTAGTCTATTAGATACGATTAATGGGACCGGGACATCAGTAGCTACTCCTATAATCTGAGGATCTCTAGCATTTGCATCTAATAACATCTTCCCAAGACGAACTCTCTCTTTTTCGCTAAGAGTCTCTTGCATCTTATGATAGATGTCGTATAGTCTCATTATATTCTCAGGTGGTTTTTCTCCCTGAGCTCCTTGGGTCTCATACCATCTCTCCCAGAGAGGAGCATGACCATGCCATTGCTGTATAGGAACAAACCATATCGGGTCTATAGGGAATAGCATATCTGTTGTTCTATCCATATGCCAGATCCAACAATCTAATTCATTCGCCTGAAGTTTTGCCCACCAGAGTTGTTCATCTACCTGATTCTGTTTTGTATCTATCCCTATGGCTTTCCAATAGTCTACTATCATATCTGCAAATTTAGCGGTAGCAGCTCCTACTCTCGTTCCAGCATGGGTAATAACTATCGAAAGCCTCTTGCCATCTGGTCTTAATCTAAAGCCTTCCTTATCTCTTTTCTGTAATCCCATGGAATCTAGTAACTTGTTTGCAGTTTTAGGGTCATATTGAGCATAAGCCTTTGCAAACTTCTCTTCATAATAGACAGACCATGGTACTACAGTTGCTGCGGACGGCTTAGCTAACCCAAAGTATAGAACCTGATTGATTTCTTCTCTATTTATTGCTAAAGAGAGCGCTCTTCTAAAGAGAGGATTTTGTATAATCTTACGCATTACTGGATCGGGATGAGTTAGATTAACCTCTAAGACATATTTATCTGTCATCGTTCCTTCCCAAAGGAGAACTCTGTAGTTTCCATCCTTTTCATGCTTCTTATATATAGGATAATAGGCTATAGATACATCGTGTTGTCCTACATAGTCGAGTTCTCCAGCGATTATCTTCATATTCGCTGTTTCGACCTGATTCACCAGCTCTATCCTTAGTTTATCTATATATGGCAATTGATTTCCAGCAGTATCTATCTTCCAATAGTAAGGATTTCTTTCAAGAATTATAACTCCTGGGGATGGTCTTTCTGTTACTACCCATGGTTGCAGTGTTGGCCAGTTTACCTCTTTAGTTGCATCCCATGGCCCGGCATTATCACTGAATCTTGCAAATAACTGGAACCACTGCTCATACTTATACTCCTTCATTAACCTCTCTAGGTCTTCTTTCTTTGCATATTTAATGTGGTATCTCTTAAGAGCATGACTTGGAACTATAATATTATTCCCTACGTCTATCCTGCTAAGCCAAAGAGGAAAGGTTCCAAAAGGTCTAGCAAATTTTATCTTAAATGTATACTTATCTATGATCTCACATGTAAATGGTTTTCCTCCATGGCTCCAAGGTCTACGAGGGAAAACAGGAGTAAGGTCCTTGTTATTTAGTATATCTTCATACCAAAATCTTACATCTTCTGTTGTTACAGGTGTACCGTCAGACCATCTAATTCCTTCCCTTATCTTAAGGGTATACTCAGTCCCAGCTGTATTTCTTTTCCAACTTTCTATAACGTTTGGTTCTATAGTTTTTCTATCTCTAGCGTTTATTCTTAACGCTCTTTCAACGAAAAGGTCATAATTGCTCACGAAGCTCTCAGGAGCCATACGGAGCAGTCTTAAAGTTCCACCATACTTACCTATCTCTTCGGTAGGTTCTATAACTATAGGATTTTTAGGTAGACGTTGCTCTACTGGTGGGAGTTTTCCTGCCTTTACAAGCTCTGCTAAAGAAGGGGCTTCATTGAATTTTGTGATTTTCTTACCGGTTGCTTTCTCATAGTCTGCTAAAGTATTGTATTGACCTGGGATTCCTGGTTTTTGAGCAAAAGAAGTGGTGCTACCTATAATTAAAGAAAGAACTACAAGCATTAATACTATTAATCTATAATAACCTTTCATCTTTATAACCTCCTCTCTTGATATAACTTTACCAATTGATTTCTAAAAAAGTATCCTCCAAATCTCTAATATTTGGAGTTACTAGACTGAATAAGCTTAATTATAAAGTTTAAAATTTGCGTATACCTCTTTTCCCTATCACCTTCTAGACTTTATAGTATCATTTCATTTAGTTATCTGTCACAAGGGGTATTGGCTCCTGGGGTGTAATCACTTTTTAGAAAGAGTGCTCCTTTCTGGCTGGAATTGATATACTATAATAAAAAAATCCAACCAGAAAGGAGTGATTTAATTGATACTTACCATTATACCAAATTTACCTATGCATAAAAAGAGTAAAGAGATATTAGTTGTTATAGTAAGAAGTCTTATAGAGGTAGGAATCCCTTCATTGAGAGGAATGGCTAAAAAAGTCATGGATAAAATGTTTGTTGAACCTACTAACTATTC
>JACIXS010000111.1 GCA_014360335.1 bacterium
TATACCTCGCCCCCTTATCCTAGTAGTAAAATCCCACTAGGAAAGGAGGCGATAACTATGCTAAAATCACAACACTGGTCACAGCATTCATTATACCAAAAGAAGCTCCTGATTTCACTTAAATTACTCCTTAACTCTTATAGGGACAGAATCGAAGAATACTCTGACCTCATAAATAGACTCTTCTACCTTAACCTATACAACGCTTACAAGGTTTTGTCCCCTTACTACTCTAACACCGGTAGACCTGCTAAGTTCCAGGCTGAGATCTTACGTTCCCTTATTGCTATGGTTCACCTTAGAATCTATAGCATCACTACCTGGGTCAAAAAGCTTAAAACTGATAAGGTCCTTGCTATTATCTGTGGCTTTGACCCTGATGATGTCCCTGGTGTCGGCACCTTCTATGACTTCTTGAACAGATTCTGGATTGATACTGGTAAGCCTAGTAAAGTCAAGACCCCTATAGCTCTGATCTGTAATCACTTTTTAGAGAAAGAACTCCTTTCTGGCTAGATTTGGTATATTATAATTAAAAATCTAACCAGAAAGGAGTGATTATTTTGATAGTAAGTATTATACAAAATTTACCTAATGCATAAAAAGAGTAAAGAGATATTAGCTGTTATAGTAAGAAGTCTTGTAGATCTAAAACTTCCTTCACTAAGAGGTATTGCTAAAAAGGCTACAGATAAGAAGTTTATTGAACCTACTAAATATTCATATAGAGAATCTTTAGTAAACAGAATAAGAAGATTCTTTAATACCCATAAGTGGGATTACATAATTGCTCAATTAACTTTAGCTCAGTTTATCTTAAATAGACTTAACAGAAAACATATTAATATACATGTTCTTACTGACTTTACTTATTTAGAGGATAGATGGAGGATCTTAAGTTTCGCTGTTCCTATTGGTGGTAGGGCCATACCTATACTAATTATTCCAGTAAGTAAGGACGCATTCGGTAATTTAGAATGGAAAAGTGAGGTAGATTTACTTATTAATGCCATATCCTTACTACTTCCGTTACTACCAAAAGGGGCGGTATTTACCTTTGATAGAGAGTTTACCTTTCCAAAACTTATGGAGTTTCTAGAAGCTAATGGTATGTATTTTGTTATAAGATTAAAGAAGACAGTGAATGTAGATGACAGGCCTATAGTAACTTTAAGTCCTGGGATTTATGAAGATGTAATGGTACATAAGATAAGAGCTAACATATATCTAAAAGGGCATTTGAATATTAACGGTAAGAGAGATTTTTATGCTTATGTATCGAATTTACCGAAAGAGAATTTAAGTTGGGAGCTATATAGAGAAAGGATGAAGATAGAAGAGATGTTTAAAGATGAAAAGAACATACTAAACCTAGAATACCTAAGTTATGTA
>JACIXS010000112.1 GCA_014360335.1 bacterium
AAAATCTTAGAGATATTAGAGCTAAAGGCTATTAAAGTTTATCCAAAAACTAAAGTGTCACTTATAAAAGAAAAGAAAGATGATAACCGCATCCTAGAATGTGCATTAGAAGGCAAAGTAGACTATATTATCAGCGGAGATAGAAAGCATATCTTACCTCTAAAAGAATTTAAAGGAATAAAGATTGTTTCAGTTGGTGAATTCTTAGAAATATAAGACATTCACTATTAGTCCTTTCCCGATAGTGTTCCGTTTATCCGTGCTATGGTCACTGATAGGTCCTTTATAGCAGATTCTAGACTCTCTATCTTTGATTCTATCCTAACAAGAAGATAAACTGAAACTACTATTGGAAATCCCCAGTTTGCTATTGCCTTGAAGAGCTCTTCTATAAGGTCCACCTCCTCTCTGGTCCTAGGTCTAAATGTAGGAAGTTTTTAATTCTATAAACTCCTATTCCTCTAAATCCTACTGCCCTTGCTAGAGTTTCAAGCTCATCTAAGCCATAGTCTTTGACTACTATATCAACCGCTAAGCCCTGAGTATGGTAACTATTATCTCTTCCCCCTATATCTTTATTATGCTTTGGGCATCTATAGCCACTGGTTATTATGATTGGTCTTTTGATTCTATCTCTTAGGATTTGAAGCCTTTCAATGAGTTCACTATCAATCTTAACAGTCCCACAGCACTTACAGGAAAATTCCCTTAGGTTAAAATTCTCTGTGAGCTTAAAGTCATTTATCAACTTTTACACCTCCTTAAAAATAAGCCTATTTTAGGGGTGTGAAAGGTATGGGGGATATAAAAATATGTCCTCGAGTGAAAAAACGCAACAGCACCTAAAATTTACCGCCATTTTGGGCATTCTAAAATCATCTTCCCCCGAATGCTATCTTTAATAAATCTGTTATGTCTATTCCCAGTTCTTTCATTACCTTCCAGTGGTAGAGTTCAAGCTTTGCTATGTAGTCTT
>JACIXS010000113.1 GCA_014360335.1 bacterium
GCCTAGAGAAACTATAAGCGAGGAAAGCATCCGTGAATTGGCTGAGTCAATAAAGAAGAAGGGAATACTCCAGCCAATATTAGTAAGAAAAAAGGAAGAAAAGTATGAAATAATAGCAGGGGAGAGAAGATATCAATCAGCAAAACTGGTTGGTATGAACAGGGTCCCAGTTATAATAATAGATGCTAATGACCAAGAGGCTTATGAAATCTCATTAATAGAGAATATCCAAAGAGAAGACTTAAACCCAATAGAGAAAGCTAAGGCGTTTCAAAGTTATATATAGAAGTATAAGATAACCCACGAAGAATTGGCAGAGAGGATAGGGATAAGCAGGTCAGAAATAACTAATATCTTAAGACTTCTCCAACTCCCGATAGAAATTCAGGAGGAGGTAAAAAGGGGTAATCTAACATATGGCCATGCCAGAGCCCTGTTAAGTCTAGAGGATAGCGAATTACAGAAGAGATTGGCTCGAAAGGTTATAAAGGATAAGCTCTCTGTCAGAGATACAGAAAATTTGGTAAAAAGAAATATGAATAGGGTTGAGATACCAGAGATAAGAATACTAGAGGAGAGATTACAAAATTATCTTGAGACTAAGGTAAAGATACAACCAAAATCTCCAGATAGAGGAAAGATAACTATAGAGTACAAAAGTATAGAAGAATTAGAAAAGATAATAGAAAAATTCTTAATATGAGAAAAAATTACGCCTTTCTACTCCCATACATCCTTGGGTCTAGAGCATCCCTTAACCCGTCTGCAACAAAGTTAAAACATAAGACAGTTATCGCTAAAGATATAGTAGGGAAAAATCCTATATACCAGTATCCCTGGAGATATCCTAGACTCTCCTGTATCATTTTACCCCAACTAGGCATAGGGTCGCTTATACCAAAACCGAGGAAACTTAAAGAGGCTTCTCCAAATATGGCCTGAGGTATCCCCAATCCTACCATAACTATTATAGGTCGTATAATATTTGGGAATATCGTTCTAAAAAGTATATAAGAACTAGATGCTCCTAAGGCTTCCACCGCTTCTACAAAGGTCTCACTCTTTATCTCTAGTGTCTTTGCCCTTGTCACTCTACAAATTCCAACCCAGCTTGTAACACCTAGGGCAATAATTATATTTATTAAGCCATTTCCTAACCAGACCATAAGAAATATAGCAAATAATAGCCCTGGAAAAGCGGTCATAACCTCTACCAATCTCGAGATCCAATAGTCAACCCTACCACCATAAAAACCAGCCAATAGCCCTAGAGGAACTCCAATAGCAACCGCAATGACCTGGACAGAGAATCCTACCACAAGGGATGTCCTTGCCCCATAGATAATACGAGTCAGAAGGTCTCTACCAATACTATCAGTACCAAATGGATGTTTAAGAGAGGGAGGTTGTAAAAAACTCAATAGGTCGATCTCATCATACTTATATGGAGAGATTACGTCGGCAAATATGGCAAGAATAATAATAACAGATATTACGAAGAAACCTAAAACTGCAAGCTTATTCTTTTTGTAGACTCTTATTACGTCTCTCATAGATCGCTCCTAATTAAGTAAAAGTGATCCTTGGATCTATAAATGCATATACAATGTCGGTAATTAAATACGTTATTCCCCAAAGGACTGCTATGAGGAGTATCATAGCAACAATCATAGGATAGTCTCTATTAAAGGCACTAGTGTAGAAAAATTTACCTAAACCTGGCACTCTAAAGGTTACCTCTATAAATACAGAGCCAGTAGCCAAGTCTGGTATCATAGGACCAAGGAGGGTTATTATTGGCACTAGAGCATTTCTAAATACATGCTTAAATATAACCGTTCTTTCAGGAAGACCTTTAGCCCTTGCAGTTCTCACATAGTCTTTTCTTAGCTCCTCCAAGAAATTCACCTTTACAAATCTAGCTATAACTGCTGTTGGAGCTAAGAAATAGGATAGGACAGGGAGGATGAGATGCCTTGGTTCACCCCATCCTCCTGTAGGAAGCCACCT
>JACIXS010000114.1 GCA_014360335.1 bacterium
TGACTAACAAAGATTTATCTCCTTTACTTGTACCATAAATCTTATCGCCAACAACTGGATGTCCTAGATAATGCAAATGAACTCTTATCTGATGAGTTCGACCGGTATACAATCTCACTGATAATAAGGTAAAGGAGCTAAAATATTTGATAACCTGGAAATAAGTTACTGCTTCCCTACCGCCTATTTCGGTAATTGCCATTTTATTTCCATGTTGAGGATGTCTACCGATAGGGGCTTCAATAATCCCCTCCTCATCCTTTACTACTCCATGCACCAGAGTAATATATTTCTTTACCACTTTTCTTTCTTTTATCTGTTGACTTAAAAAATGATGCGCCTGTTCTGTTTTGGCAATCATTATCAGCCCTGAAGTATCTTTATCCAGTCTGTGTACTATGCCCGGACGATATACTCCGCCAATTCCTGATAACTTTCCCTGACAATGAAAAAGAAGAGCATTAACCAGGGTACCACTACGGACCTTTCCAGTAGGATGAACAATCATACCAGGAACTTTATCGATAATCATTATATGCTCATCTTCATAATAGATATTAAGAGGAATATCTTCGGCTACTAAG
>JACIXS010000115.1 GCA_014360335.1 bacterium
AGCGTATTTTCTCTATCATGAAAACTATATTTCTCTATCTTTTAATAGGGATAGGAGCAGTTATTTTTACTCTTCCATTTTTGTGGATGGTTTCTACCTCTCTAAAGCCTGAATACGATATATTTGTCCTTCCTCCTAAATGGATTCCTAATCCTCCTTTATGGGAGAATTATCCCAAAGGTTGGTCTATCTTACCGTTTAATCTTTTTTTGAAAAATACTCTTATCATAGTAATAAACAATCTTATAGGGAATCTTATATCTTGCTCTTTGGTAGCTTATGGGTTTGCCAGACTTAGACATCCTTTAAGAGATACTTTATTTATGTTATTAGTAAGCACTATGATGATTCCTTATTCAGTTACGATGATTCCTCTTTTCATCCTCTATAACAGATTAGGTTGGGTAAACACATTTAAACCACTAATGATTCCTCCTTGGTTTGGTTATCCATTCTTTATTTTTCTTCTTAGACAATTTTTTATGGGCTTACCAAGAGAACTTGACGAGGCTGCTAAAATTGACGGTTGCTCTAATTGGAGAATATACTGGAATATTATATTACCTCTATCAAAGCCAGCTCTAGCTACTGTAGCTATCTTTTCCTTTTTAGGAAACTGGAATGATTTTTTAGGTCCTTTAATTTATTTAAGCTCTCAAGAAAAGTATACTATAGCTATAGGATTGAATCTTTTTAGAGGACAATACTTTACCTATATGGGATATATGATGGCTGTTTCTGTTCTTACTGTTTTACCGGTCATTGTTATTTTCTTGCTTGCTCAGCAGTACTTTATTAGAGGGATAGTTATGAGTGGCCTAAAAGGATAGCAACTTTAAAAAGATAATACTATTTAGCTTCCCTGTAGAATAAGATTTTTAGAAGTCTTCCAGACAGAAATATTGAGAAGTTGCTGGTCTAAAAAGGGATATTGTAAAGAGATGAAGATATACGATGAAGATATACATTGAATATAGAAAATATACTAAAGCTACTCAACTTTTTGACTTAGAGAGCGATCCCTGGGAAGTTAATGACCTTTATGGTAGAAAGGAATACGCTAATGTAGTAGTAGATCTTCGACGAGAACTAGTGAAATTTAGAGATAAATGGAGTGACAACTTACATTCCGTAGGCAGGAAATTCTGGGAGAACTATTGAGAGTAAAATTTATGAACTTAATTGATAGGAGAAAGAAGGTGGTTTTTTGTGTCAGATAAAGATAGAAGGATGGCATGGTGGAGAACTGCAAAATTTGGGATGTTTATACATTGGGGATTATATGCTATACCCGCAGGTATATGGGACGGGAAGGAAATTCCTGGTATTGGCGAATGGATTATGAAGAGGGCTAGGATTCCGGTTCGAGAATATGAGAAATTAGCAGAGAAATTTAATCCGATAAAATTTAATGCTGAGGAATGGGTACAACTTGCCAAAGATGCCGGAATGAAATATTTAGTTATTACTGCCAAGCATCATGATGGTTTTGCAATGTATAATTCTCCCTGTTCTAACTATGATATTGTAGATGCTACACCATTTAAAAGAGACCCTATGAAGGATCTAGCTAAAGCTTGTGAAGAGGCAGGAATTAAATTCTGTTTTTACTATTCACATGTTCAGGATTGGCATCATCCTGATGGTGTAGGAAACGATTGGGATTATGATGAGAGTAAAAAGGATTTCTCTAGATATATGAGAGAAAAGGCTATACCGCAGGTAAGAGAATTATTAACTCAATATGGTCCTATAGGCCTTATCTGGTTTGATACACCAATGAATATTTCTAAAGAACATGCTCAGGAGTTTGTAAATCTAGTTAGGGAACTACAACCTGATTGTATTATCAACGGCAGAGTTGGACATAATCTAGGAGATTATAGAGAGATGCCAGACAACAGAATACCAGCTATGTCCTATCCTACAGATTGGGAAACTCCAGCTACACTGAATGATACTTGGGGATATAAGAAGAACGATAATAACTGGAAGTCTCCTAAAACAGTTCTGAGGCTACTTGTAGATATAAATAGTAAGGGAGGAAATTATTTATTGAATGTTGGACCTGACGCAGAAGGTGTAATACCTCAACCTAGTGTAGAGATATTAAGGATAGTAGGTAGATGGATGAGAGTAAATGGAGAGTCTATATATGGCACAATACCTGTCCCTCCTCTTCCATATGTACTCCCATGGGGTGGAGTTACCGCAAAACCGGGGAAACTTTATCTTCATATATTCGATTGGCCCAAAGAAGATAGATTAGTTTTTCATGGACTTAAGAATAACGTTAAAAGGGTCTATTTTCTTTCTGATGGACCTCAAGTTCAGTTAAATTTCACTCAGTCATACGAATTATCTAGAAATGAGTATAGATTAGTGATAGATATCCCATCTGAGCCGAAAGATGAATTGGATAGCGTTATAGCACTAGAAATCGATGGAACACCTGATATTCAGCCATTAAGTATTTAGGACTTTCCCCTAATCGGAGGGTAAGAGGGATGGAGATAAATAAAAATGATAAGTCTATACTTAGAGAATTAGCTTCTCAATTAGCAGATATAGCATCTTTGCCTATTCAGAAAGAGAAAGCCCAGATGTGGAAGAGGCTTAATAAATTAGAAGATGTAAAACCTATGGTGTGGATTGATGAGATTCCTTGGCATGAGATGAATGTAGATGATGAACTAACTCTTAAATGTGAGGATGAATTCTGTAGGAAGATAGAACAGAGGCTTCGTCAGACTCTATATCAGTGGAAACATCTAAGGGTAGATATGGTTATTGAACCAAAGGTCTATTGCCCTAAGGTTATCTATGATTCAGGTTTCGGTATATCCGAAGAGTCGGATATTGTAGGGATTGACCCTAGAAACCCGGTAGTCTCAAGGCACTTTCATCCCCAGATAAAGGATGAAGAAGATATAGAAAAGATAAAGTTTCCAGTGGTTACATATGATAAAGATGCCACTGAGAAAAATTATCAACTTATGTGTGAGATATTTGATGGCATCTTGCTAGTAGAAAAAATAGGAGCGCCTGGATTCTGGTTTGCCCCATGGGACCAACTTGTCACTTGGTGGGGAGTAGAGGAACTTATGATTGACCTTGTAGAGAGGCCAGATTTTGTTCATAAGGTGATATCTAGACTTGTAGATGCGCATCTACATAGGCTAGATCAGTATGAATCTTTGGGGTTACTCTCTTTAAACAATGGGCCAGTTAGAGTAGGTTCTGGTGGGTATGGATATACAGATGAATTACCTAAGCCAGGATTTGACCCTGAGCATGTAAGGGCAATTGACCTTTGGGGATGCGCTACCGCACAGATCTTTGTTGCGGTTTCACCAGAGATGCATGAAGAATTTGCGGTAAAACATGAGAAGAGATGGTTAGATAGATTTGGCTTGTCTTACTATGGTTGTTGTGAACCGTTACACAGAAAGATGGATATGTTAAGGAGGAATATCCCTAATCTTAGAAAAGTATCGATGAACTATAGAGTAAATGTAGACGAGGCGATAGAAGCAGTGGGTAGAGACTATGTGTTTTCTTACAAACCAAATCCTGCAGTTTTAGCAGAAGCGGTCTGGAGTGTAGATAAGGCAAGAAAAGAATTAGAGTACGTATTAAAGAGGGCAAAAGAGAGGGGATGTGTTGTAGAGATTATAATGAAGGATATAAGTACGGTTAACTATGAGCCACATAGATTATGGGAATGGGCTAGGATGGCAAGTGAGATTACGGAGGAGTATAGCTAGGGTTTTACTGTTTTCATTATATAATTATAAGAGAGGTATTAATATGAAAAGTTTTGAGGAAATTAAAAATATATTGTCCCATTATAAAAAGGAGCTAAAAATAAAGTATGGTGTTAAAGAGATAGGTATATTTGGTTCTTATGTAAGAAATGAACAAGGGCAATCGAGTGATATAGATATTTTAGTTGAGTTTGAAAAAACTCCGTCACTTCTTGAATTTATTAATCTTGAAAATTATCTTTCAGATATCTTAGGTATCAAAGTTGATCTTGTTATGAAAGACTCTTTAAAACCCAATATTGGTAGACATATTCTAGAAGAGGTTATTCTAGTATGAAAAGAAATGCCTTAGACTATATCAATGATATATTAACAGAGTGCGAATATCTCTTAAAATCCTTAGCTAACATTGAATATTGTCGATTCATACAAGATGAGAATTTAAAAAGAGCTTTTGTTAGAAGTCTAGAGGTTATAGGTGAAGCTACCAAGAAGATTCCACTAGAAATCAGGGAAAGATATCAAGAAGTTCCATGGAGAGATATGGCGGGGATAAGAGACAAATTAATACACGAGTATTTTGGCGTTAATTATGCAGTTGTATAGAAAACGATTATAGAGGATATTCCAGAGATTTATAAGATGTTTAAGAAAATTTTAGAAGAAATTAATAAAACCTAAGAATGTAGGAGGTAAGACTTATGAATAGGCTTGATTGGTGGAGGCAGGCAAAATTTGGGATGTTTATACATTGGGGAGTTTATAGTATACCTGGCAGAGGAGAATGGGTAATGTACCAGGAGAGGATCCCTAAAGAGGAGTACCGAAAGTTGGCGGATAAATTTAATCCAGAGAATTATAATCCTGAAGAATGGGTTAAATTAGCACAGAAGGCTGGAATGAAGTATATGGTCTTAACAACGAGACACCACGATGGATTCTCTCTATTCGATAGCAAGGTAAGTGATTTTACTGCACCTAAGAGTTCAGCTAAGAGAGACCTTGTAAGGGAATATGTAGAAGCCTGTAGAAAACACAATATGAGGATAGGGTTTTACTATTCTCTTCTTGATTGGAGGTATGATGCTTACTTTAAAGGACCAGAGAAAGATCCAGAAGGCTGGAAAGAACTTGTTCAGTATATACATACCCAGGTTGAAGAGCTTATGACGAACTACGGGAAGGTCGATATCCTCTGGTATGATGGCGGATGGCCATATACAGCGGAGGATTGGCAGTCTCAGAAGTTAAACGAGATGGTAAGAATGCATCAACCAGATATCATTATAAATAATAGAAGTCAATTGCCAGAAGATTTTGATACACCTGAACAGTATATCCCTGGACATTTCCCAGCTCCTAATGCCCCTGAAAGAGACTGGGAATCCTGTATGACTCTTAATGACCATTGGGGATATTGTAAAGGTGATAATAACTGGAAAAGCCCACAGGTAGTTATCTGGAACCTTGCTAGATGCGCCTCTGGGGGAGGCAACTATCTTTTAAATGTTGGACCGAAACCGGACGGGACAATCCCAGAAGAATCAGTTAAGATACTGGAAGAGGTTGGAAAATGGATGGATGTAAATGGTGAGAGTATCTATGGGACGGTGAGGACTAAGGTAGGATTCCCACACGGAGTAACAACCCTAAAAGATAATAAGCTTTATATTCATGTCTTTTACTGGAATGAAGAATTTGCCCTTGCACCTTGCAAGATCAATGTAAAGAGGGCATATTTCTTAAAGAATAAGGAGGAGATAAAGTTTACTGTAAAAGGAGAAAGGGTTATATTCTCTAATCTACCAGAGAAGGCTCCTGATCCGCTAGATACAGTTATAGTTTGCGAATTTGAAGGAGACATAACCGCATTAGATTCGTTCAGACCATTTGATTAGGGAAATTGTTATGAGTAGAGAGATTGCACTAGATACCATTTATCTAAGGGAGACTCCTAGGATTGCCCATACAGAATATAGCTTGGGATATCATACCAATTATATCTTGAAGAAGACAGGCGCTACCGAGATAAACTTAGAGGCAACTAGAAAATTCTTTGATATCTGGATGATAGACTTTCTTTGGAATACTAATGATGGACTTCATGGGGATTGGGAAAAGTTTGGACGTGCCACCGATATGGGACATGCGGAATACGCTATAGATGGAAGCGATAAAAGAATTCCAAAAGAATGTCCATTTAAAACGATAGAAGATGTATGGGCTTTTGATGCGGTATCTGAATACGGACTTCCAGATTTTAATGAGCAGGTAAAAGCTTATGAGGATAATATAAAAAGGCTTAGTAAAGACTTTCCGGACCAGCTAGTTACAGGGGGATACTATAAGACAATTGTTTCTGGTGCTATACAGGCATTTGGATGGGAGATGTTTCTTATGGCTCTATCTGATATTAATAAAATGGAAAAGGTTCTGGATAGTTTCTTTAGGTTTACCCTGTTTCATATGGAAGCATGGGCAAAGACAAGTGCAGAGGTTATTATCCAACACGATGACTTTGTCTGGACTAGTGGACCATTTATGAGGCCAGAAATTTATAGAAAAATAATCATCCCAAGATATGCTGAACTCTGGAAGCCACTTCATAAGGCTGGGAAGAAAGTTCTTTTCTGTTCTGATGGTAACTTTATGGAGTTTGCAGAAGATATAGTGAATGCTGGAGCGGATGGACTGATCTTTGAACCCTGTAATGATTTTGGATTTATGACAGAAAGGTTTGGAGGCTCTACCGTTTTAATAGGGAGTTATGTTGATTGTAGGGATTTAACTCTAGGTAAATGGGATGTAGTTAGGGAATGTATAGATAAAACAGTTGATTTAGCTAAAAAGTATAGAGGTATTATGTTTGCAGTTGGGAATCATCTTCCACCAAATATACCTGAAGAGATGATGGAGAAGTATATAGAGTATTTAAGAAAAAAACTTGCTTTTATCCCATAAAGTAGCTAATATTATAGCTACTTAGGAGGCGATAAAATGAAAACGAAGGTTGTTCCCATTAAAGAATTTAAAGATAAAGCTACTCAATTACTTAGAGAAAAGAAAGAGATTATAGTTACTAGAAGAGGAATCCCCATTGCTAGAGTTGAACCTTTGGATGAATTAAAAGGGTTAATGATAAAAGCTCACTTAGAGATAGAAAAAGCTAACATTATAGGGGAAGAGGCCATTGAAATACATAAAGAAGCCCAGAAAGAGATATAAAATTGTGATTGATGCTAACGTAATAGTGTCTTCAATTTTTGGAGGCTATCTGGCAAGAGTTATAGAAATTGCTAAATCTCATACGCTTTTTGCTCCTGCGAGATTAGAAAGTTTTCTTGGAAAAGTTAAAAGAAGAGGAGACTTTAGTGATTTAATAAATTACTTTAACTATATACTTCGTCGTATAAAGCTTATTACAGTAAAAGACACTGATCGTATTTCTAGCAATAGAGTAGATGAGTTCTATATAGCGGTGGCGTTACAGAAGAGTATAGATTTTCTCATTACTGGTGATAAAGATATTCTTTCTTGTAGAGAGATGAGAGATTTGCCATCTAAAATACTTACACCTAAAGAATTTGTAGAAATGCTCGAAAGTGAGATATAGTAATTTAAGGGAGGCTTTATGAAAAGATTCAAAGTTCCATTTGAGAAGCCAGAACCAAACTTTTATGAGTTCAAAGATGTGCTTTTGGGTAAGAAGTCTGCTAAGAAGGTTCATTTTGTGGAATTGTTTCAAGATATAGAGATTGTTCAGTATATCACTGAAAACATCTTAGGGAATAAGGTAGTTAGGTCTGTAGAAGAAGATTTTCAAGGTTTCTGGAGACAGCAGATAAACTTTTGGTATAGGATGGGATATGACTATATTAGGGTTTCTGGGGGGTTAAATTTTGTTGGGCAGAAAAGAAGGGTTACATCTGATACCGCTATACTCTCTAGAGGACAGAGGAGTTGGATTGAAGAGTCAATTGGAATAATCACCTCCTGGAAGGATTTTGAAGAGTATCCATGGCCTACTCAAGAATCCTTTGATTATTCTAACTATGAATTTGTCTCTAGGAATTTACCTGAAGGGATGAAGATGATGGTTTGTCCTTCTAGTGGAGTCTTTGAGATTAGTAGTGAGTCACTTCTAGGTTTTGAGGGTATGAGCTATCTATTATATGAGGATTATGAGTTAGTGAAGGCGGTATTTAACAAGGTAGGGGAGACTATATATAAATTCTATGAGAATATTATTACCCTAGATAATGTGGAAGGGATCTTTCAAGGTGATGACCTTGGTTTTAAGACAAGCACTATACTATCTCCAAAATTCTTGAGGGATTTAGTTTTACCTTGGCATAAAAAATATGCTGAACTGGCACATAAGTATAATAAGATGTACTGGTTTCACTGCTGTGGAAATATCCTAGAGATAATTGATGATCTGATAGAAGATGTAAAGATAGACGCACTCCACTCCTTTCAGGATACTATAATCCCGGTGACAGAATTTAAGAAAGGATACGGTGATAGGATAGCGGTATTGGGTGGGGTAGATGTAGATAAGTTGTGCAGATTAGAAGAGAAAGAATTAAGATCTTATGTGAAGGATATATTGGATAAGTGTATGCCTACTAGATATGCCCTTGGTTCTGGTAATACGGTAACAAACTATGTTCCAGTAGAAAACTATCTAATAATGCTTGATGAAGGGGTGAGATACTATGATTGAATTGCCTTTCAGGCAGGTCCATCTTGATTTTCATACCTCTCCATTGATACCAGATGTTGGAGTAGATTTTGACCCTGAGGATTTTGCTAAGACTTTGAAATCCGCCTATGTTAATTCTATTACAGTCTTTGCCAAATGTCACCACGGTATGTCTTATTATCCAACGAAAATTGGAGTAATGCATCCATCTTTAAAGAGAGACCTCCTTGGTGAGATGGTAGAGGCTTGCCACAGGGAGGGTATAAGGGTCTGTGCATATATTAGTGTAGTATGGGACGAGTACTCTGCCAGTAATCATGGAGATTGGTTACAGGTAAATAAGGATGGAACCTTGGCTGGAAGACCCCCATTCGGTAATAGGGGTTGGAGATTCTTATGTATGAATTCTCCTTATGTAGACTACGTAGCAGAACAGACAGAAGAGGTCCTTAAGCTTTACGATGTAGATGGTGTATTCTTCGATATAGTTATGCAAACATTTCCTGGATGTGTGTGTAACCATTGCCTTAAAAGTATGAAAAATCTTGGGCTTGATCCAACGAACGATGTAGATCTATATAAGCATTCACAGATTATAGGCAGAAACTTTATGTCTAGAATGGATAAATTAGTCAAAAGTATAAGACCTAATGTTAGCATATTCTATAATTCTAGGCTCAAGTTTGAAAGTAGTTATGAGTTAGGTATGAGACCAGAGTCAGAATACTTTACACACTTTGAGATAGAATCTTTGCCCTCTGGAGGCTGGGGTTATAATCATTTCCCGTTGTTTGTCCGGTATTATCAGACTCTTGGCAAAGACCTTCTAGGAATGACTGGAAGATTCCATAAAAGTTGGGCGGATTTTGGAGGATTTAAAAATAGATCTGCTTTAGAGTATGAATGTTTTACGATGCTAGCTCTAGGTGCAAAGTGCTCTATCGGTGACCAGTTACATCCAAGGGGAAGATTGGATAAAACTGTTTATGAGCTAATCGGTAGTGTTTACAAAAAGGTAGCTGAAAGGGAAGAGTGGTGTAAGAATGCTAAGCCTCTTTCAGATATAGGAGTCCTTATCTCTAGCTCGTTCTATAATGACTGGAAGACAGACTCAGATGAAGGGGCTATGAGAATGCTTTCTGAGTCACATTATCAGTTCTCATTTATAGATTCTTGTGAAGATCTAAGTAAATATAAACTTATCATCGCTCCTGACAGGGTAAATATAGATGAGAGACTAGCTGAGAAGTTGAGAGTTTACTTAAATAATGGTGGAAAACTTATACTGAGTTATAAGTCGGGATTAACTAATGATAGATTTATTCTAGACGAGGTGGGTATTGATTATCTTGGTGATAGCGACTATTCTCCTGATTACTTTAAGGTTCTATCCCCTATAGATAAAGGTATAGAACCTGCAGAGTATGTAATGTATGAGAGAGGGACAAAGATTCTACCTAAAGAAGGGACTCAAATCTTAGCCGAAGTCTATCAGCCTTACTTTAATAGGACCTGGGAACATTTCTCTTCTCATGCGCAGACTCCTCCAGAGAAGAAGAGTCCTTATCCAGCGGTAACCAGAAAGGGAAATGTAATCTATATTTCATATCCAATATTTAGGACGTATATACTTCACGGAAATCTAGTTTATAAAAAGTTGGTTAAGAACTGTATAGACTTCCTCTTAGATAAGCCTTTAGTCTTAAGTGAGCTTCCCTCAACCGCTAGGGTAACTGTAAATTTACAGAATCTCGATGATAGAAATAGAGTGGTAGTTCATATACTCCACTATATACCTGAGAGAAGGTGTAGGAGTATAGATATAATTGAGGATGTAATACCTCTTTATAATGTAAGATTAAAGGTAAGGCTTGAGAATCCTCCATCTCGATGCTATCTTGCACCAGAGATGAGGAATTTAGATTTTGTATATAATAATGAGTATGTAGAGTTTACTGTGCCAGAGGTTAATGGTTATCAGATAGTAGTCTTAGAATAAGAAAGGAGTGAAGAAAGGATGAGATCAACACCGATTGGCATTGTCATGGTAAATGATGGAAGACCCCACGTTTACTCAGCCAATGAAGAAGAGAATATGCAGGTTGTTAGAAGGTGGGCTGAGGTTATAAAGAAGAATCTAAAAAACATAGATGGTTCATCTCCAGAAGTTGTTATAGCTTCAGAGACCATTAAAAGTGTTAGAATCGCCCAGAAGATAGCGGAGGAACTCACCAGAGCTAACTGTAAGCAGATAGTAATGTGTTATAATGTCTGGGATTTTCCATATCTAGCTTGGCCCTTCTTAAATTCTATAGATAGTAACGTTCCTATTTTAAGCCTTTCTAATAATAATGCTCAATATCCAGGGAATGTGGGTCTTCTTGCTACAGATGGCGAGATAAGACAAACAGGAAGAAGGACGCATAGGATTGTTGGAGATATAGATGACCCTAAGGTTCAAGAAAAGGTCATTAAGTGGCTAAGGGCTTCTCAGGCAGTAACTAGTATGAGGGGCGAGGTCTATGGACTCTACGGTGGACATTCTATGGGGATGGAGACAGGATATTTCCATCTTGTCCCAAATATAAAGACGTTTGGGATTACCGCATATCAGATAGACCAGCTACTGCTAGTAAAAGCTATGGAAGAGATAGATGATAAAGAGGTGGAGAAAGGATTCCAGTGGTTTACTGAGCTTTTAGGAGACAGAATTCTTTACGATGGAAAGATGCTTACACCACAGACTCTAAAGACGCAGATCAGATTATACCTAGCTATGAAGAAAGTCAATGAGGAGAATGGGTTTGATTTCTGTGGGCTTAAGGGTCAGCGTGAGCTAACTGAGTATGTATGCCTTGGAGATATACCAGAGATGGTAATGAATGACCCATACGACTGGTATGGATTTAAGGAACCTACTGTATGCGCTACAGAGGCAGATTCTTTCGCCGCTATAACTATGGAGATACTCAAGTATATAAGTGGAGGGCTTCCCGTTCTCTTTATGGACGTTAGGATATACTACCCAGATAAAGACATATGGGACTTCTGTAACTCTGGAAACCACGCAAGTTACTATGCTTCGCTAAGCTTGGACCCAAAGGAAAACTTTAAGAAGGTTACACTATATCCTGCACTCGAATATTACTTTAAGGCTGGCGGAGCCTCTGTATCATTCGATGCAGCACCAACTAAGATGACCTTTGCTAGACTTGGACTATACAATGATAAGGTATATATGGTTATAGTCCCTGGAGAGAGTCTAGAACTTCCTGAGGAGGAGAGAAAGGCTATTAATAACCTCTCTAACCCAACCTGGCCACACGTCCATGCTAGATTAGAATGTTCATTTGATGAATTCTTAAATGTATTTCCAGCAAACCATATACAGGCTATACCTGGAGATTATGTAGATACCCTAGTCTACTACTGCGAGATACTTGGTATAAAACCTATAGTCCTTGGTCCAAGAGGTAAAGAGAGACTTACACCACTTTGGGAGATACTAGAATAAAACTCTAGGGCGCCGTCAGGCGCCCTAGAGTTCTTAATAATATCTTAATATTTTCTTAACAAAATCTTAATATTGAGGTATTGCATCTGTATTTTATCTTGGTATATAATAATATCGATTTTAGAAAACGATATTAAAAATCGATATTGGAGAGTGGAGAAGAAAAATATAATGATAAGAATAGTTGATATAGCTGAGAAAGCGAATGTATCTCCAGGCACTGTCTCAAAGATACTTAAAGGCACTTA
>JACIXS010000116.1 GCA_014360335.1 bacterium
AATTGATAATCATCCTCCTTCCTTTTTGCATTCTATTATACAATCAAAAACCCAGAGGGACAATACCCTCTGGGTTAAGATAGGAAGTAAATGAAAACTTTATCTACTACTTGAGAAATTTAGAGTTCTTAAGTAAAGCAGTATGAGCAACTACATCCACCTTTTCTAAGAAATACGGTCCATTACTTACCCAGAAATGTCCATACTTTTCATAGAACTTCTTGAGAGATGAGAATCTCTCCTTAGCTATAGCTGGGTCAACATACTTGCCTACAAAGTTCTTAAATGGTATATAGCCCTCTTTTTCACACCTATCTGCGACATCTTTGAGTATGGCTAGACTTGGTCCACCTATATAGTTCATCCATTCTACATTCTTTGCTTTTGCTTTGTCAGCACTAAACGCAAGTTTACCTTCCTCTTCTGCTCTTATCCCAATAGCGTATAGATGCCATGGATAATAGCCAGACATAACATAATCAGTCGCAGTAAGTTCCGCATCAAGTTGAGAATAATTTAGATAATATTCGATAACTAGAGGATTCGTCTTTACTATCTTCCATGCAACAAATTGGTCTCTCCAAGAGTTAAATGTATCTACATAAGATTCATCATAGAGCTTACTATCTTTGCTTGCCCTTTCAAATCCTATAATCCAGTCTACTATAAAGTCTGCAGGACTCATAACTGAACCATCGTGGTATTTATCTTTACCGATGATGTCATCATAGTTCACAACTACTTTAACCTTTGCCTCTTTTACTCCTGCTTCCCCTGCGGTCACTACATTTTGCTTCTTTACATCCCAGCCATACCAGGCATCAGATGGAACAGTAACCTTATCGACTTTAGTAAGCTTGAGCCACTTGGTATCAGGGCTCTTAAATGTTGGAACGTCTTTATTAACTGTAAGTTCTGCGCTCTTTATCTTTAGAAGGATTGGCAATCCTGTCTGTGGATGCCATATAACTGCCCTGCCTAGCGTTGCTTCCACTAGCATATTATCGTAAATCCAGTTGGATCCCGCTACTGGATTCCATGGGTCTATAATGACCTCTGTACTTCCAACCCTTATCCTTCCGCCAGTCTTGTCTGAAAACTTTAGTGTATAGGGCCATACCCTTGCCGAATATCCGCCTGCATAATCTGCTACTGCATCAACCCCCTTACGTCTAATCCAGGCAGAATTCTGGTCGACTAACCAGATCCTTACTGAATCCTTCATTGCAAGGTGTAACGCCTTAGTCATAAGTAAGTTTCTCTCTTTCATACTTGTGAAGTTTCTGTTAGCAAGTTTATTGCCAATATCTCTAAATTCTTTTGTCGGTTTATAAGCCTTCCAAAGTGGTGAGAAAGACATAAGCGAATCTGGCAGATAGAAGTATTGGAAGTTATCAGCATTATCTCTAGCAACTAGCGTAGTAATCCATCCGCCTGTATAGATATCCCACTGCCCTTCCGCTGGGTCTCCCCTCATCCAGATAGGAGATGCCTCTCTAGATGTCTTATACATCCTTTCTACCGTAAATCCAAGCTTTTCTAGCTGACCAGAAATATAATCACCTATAGCCTTTCTCCTATCCTCTGTCCTAATGATAAACTTTACTGTAACTGGTTTTCCTTTGTAGTACCACTTACCGCCTTTTAGTTCTGCTCCCATCTTCTTAAGCTCATCAGATATAATCTTTTGTCCTCTTGCAAAGCTATACTTATAGGCGGTTTCTATAGTAGAGATTGTTGCTTTATATCGTTCATATTCAGGGAAACCTTTAGATAGAGGAACAAACTTGGGAGTAGCAAGTCCACCCATTATCTCATCTACGATATACTGTCTATCTATTACTAGGTTCATCGCTTCTCTTATCTTAGCGTTACTAAAAGGATTAAGTCTACCATCTTTATACTCTGGTCCTACAGGGTTAAATGTTAATTCGTTATAAAGGCCAAAAGACATTGAGTAAGCAAGTTGTGGGTTTTCTTTGATCCTTCTAAATAGAACCGGATCATCGATGTCCTTGAAGAAGACATCCATATCCCCCTTAGTCATCATATCGATGGCTTTAGCCAAATCCTTCTCCGGGAAGAAGACCACCTCATCCAGCCATCCATCCTTGTTCACATTGACTGTTTGGGCATTAGTAAATAATGGCACTGTAGCAAGAATCAAAGCTACTAAGAGCCCAACCAGTCTTTTCCACACTCTATTCATCCTTTCCACCTCCATATATTTTAGATTTCAAGACAATACTAATATACTAAATTCTACATCTACTTGTCAATCACTTTCGCATCCTGGGGTGTAATCACTTTTTAGAAAGAGTGCTCCTTTCTGGCTGGAATTGATATACTATAATAAA
>JACIXS010000117.1 GCA_014360335.1 bacterium
TCCAAAGATAAATAGTGATTCTATAGGTGTAACCTTATCTTTAAGTTGTATGTATAATTCTCTCTCTATCTCTCCTGCATTGTAAAGCTCCAGAAGTCTCTTTCTCCTTCCTTTAACTGGTTCTATCCTTACCCCTCTACCAACTGATTGCAGAATAAATTTTTTTGCCTCAACCCCTGTACCGATATTAATAAAGTTAATGATATTAGGTCTATTGGAGTCCCAGCCTTCATAAAAACCTCTAGAACCCATCAGGATGTTAATCTCTGAATCTTCTCTATTTAGATTTTCAAAGAAACCTTCGGACTCGTAACCTTCTTGAATCTCATATCCTTCAAGCTCATCCTTAAGCCACTGGGTTACATCTCCAATCTTTATTAAAGCAAAAGACCTATCGCTTGTCTTAAGTTTAAAAGCTAGTTCCTTTTGAGTAGACGGTCTCTTTAAAACCTCTATATCTCCAGTCGAGGTTGAATTATAAACGTAGTTTAAGACATCCTGTACCGTTATACCCTTAAATAGATCCTCATCAATTTCTATCTTAAATCCATTTTCGAAAAGAGGGGTTATCCCATCTTTTAGTTCATCCCAGAGTTCTTCAAGAGCTTCCCTAAATACGGACCTGTCAATATTTCCTTTCCCTATCTTCTCAATTTCTCTAAAGAACAATTTAAGGTCTGCATCCTTGGTATTAACCTCATTAACAAGAGTTAAAAGTAATGGCTTATGATATAAAGCTGTCTGGACTTTTCTAATATCTTCATAAATCTTTTTGATGTAAGTCAGCAAGATGAGAGACTTCAATACTATCTTCTGCTTCTCTTCACCTGTATAGTCTTCTTCATCTCTAAATGCCCTTATCTCTTGCTTTAATATACCGATATGCTTCCCATATCCGCTTTCTATAAAACTTGAGAGGTTAAACTCATACACGCAGGAAACTATATCCCTAGGATCAGTGAATGTCGCTGAAGAGTTAAATAAAAAACCATTTCTAGATAATATAGAATAGATATGCTGTCTCTTTGACTCCTCACGGTCTCCCTTATGCGCCTCATCCAAAAGTATAT
>JACIXS010000118.1 GCA_014360335.1 bacterium
GCTTATTCCATCTATAGCCTTGACTGTTCCTTCATCATAGAAGAAGTATGTCTTGAGATTTTTAATCTCTAATAATACCTGATCATTCTTCTTTTCCATAATCTCCTCCCCTATCTTGCATATGGGTCTGCCGCATCACGCAGGCCATCCCCTAAGAAGTTAAAAGCTAGGACAGTCAATATTACAAATACAGAAGGCAATAATTTCCAAGGATATAAAGCTACTGCTGCTATATTCTGGGCATCTTGTAATAAAACTCCCCAGCTAACCGCTGGAGGTTGCATGCCTAATCCTAGAAAACTCAATGCGGTTTCACCAAGGATCATACTAGGTATAGAAAGTGTAATAGAGACTATTAAATGACTAGTGAATGAGGGTAAAAGATGTTTCGTTATTATCCTCCACTCACTAGCACCAGCAAGTCTAGCAGCCATAGTAAAGTCTTCTTCCCTTAAAGCTAATAATTTACCCCTAACGACTCTAGCCAAACCTGTCCAACCGATAATGGATAGTATCACTGTTATTGCAAAGTATAGCCTTATGACGGGCCAATCTTTAGGTAAAGCAGCTGAAAGAGCCATCCAGAGAGGAATAGTTGGAATAGAACTAAGGAACTCTATGATTCTCTGAATAATTATATCTACAGTACCACCAAAGTATCCAGAGATTCCTCCTATTATAGTCCCTAGAGAGAAACTCAAAAATACACCTACTAGTCCTATAGAAAGGGATATACGTGCTCCATACAAAGACCTAGAGAATAGACATCTTCCCATATTATCCGCCCCAAAGAGGAATATAGGATGCTCATCTACAACAAATAGGTGTCTATCGGTCTTAAAGATACCCCAAAGCTTATATGGTTCTCCTTTACCAAAGAATCTAACGTAGAACTTCTTTGTCTTATCCTCTTTAAACTCCCACTGAAAGGTCTTCATATTTAATTCCTTTTTAAAACCATATATAAAAGGTCTTTGAAGTCTTCCATCCTCAAAGATATGAATCTTCGTTGGAGAGGCATTTTGATAGCCTTCAAATCTCGTCGTTGGGCTGTATGGAGAGAGAAACTCACAGAAGATAGCAGATAGATACAGCAAAAAAAGAACAATCCCTCCTATTATAGCTAGTTTATGTCTTCTAAATTTCCACCATATTAACTGCCACTGCGAAGCATAATATATCTTCTCTTCCCTACCTATCTCCTCTTCATATATTTCAGTGTTATTTGGATTATTCTTTTTATCACTCATTCTTCTATCCCTCCGTATCTTATCCTAGGGTCAGCCCATGCAAGTAATATATCAGACACCAACATACCAATAACTGTTAAGATACTCAAGATTAACGTTATACTTCCAGCCAGATACATATCTTGAGACATTACAGCTCTCAAGAATATTGGACCCACTGTCTGTATATTCAACACTATAGAAACCAAGGTTTCTCCAGAGATTATACCTGGAAACATCCAACCTATCGTGCTTATCATTGGATTAATAGCTATCCTTACAGGATACTTAAAGACAAGCTTTCTCTCTGGAAGTCCTTTGGCTCGAGCGGTTATAACATACTGCTTTCTTAATTCATCTAGAAGATTACCCCTCATAGTTCTAATAAGACCGGCAGTGCCAGACATACCAATAATTACTATAGGGAACCAGATATGTTTAAACATATCCAATAACTTTGCAAAGCTCCACGGTGCAGTAGCGTATTCTGGAGAAAAGAGTCCGGGCATACTAAAACCAAATCTAGTAAAGAGAAACCACATTAGGATAAGGGCTAAAAGAAAGCCTGGCATAGAAAGTCCTATATATCCTATAAAGGTAAAAGTGTAATCAAAGACAGAGTACTGGCGCAATGCAGAATAGATACCAATAGGGATAGCTACAATCCATACAAATATTGTGGTCAAAACAGAGATTACTACGGTCATTGGAACACGCTCTGCTAGAAGCTCATTCACAGGACGATTCCACTGAAAAGACCTACCAAGATTTCCTTTAATAAAATTTGTTATCCAAATAAAATATTGCATATATAATGGCTTATCTAAACCATATAACTCCTTTAGTCTTATGACCTCATCCTCATTAAGCTGGATTCCAGAAAGCCTCAAATTATTTAGATAAACTGTAAGATAATCTCCAGGGGGAAGCTGGATAATAATAAAAGAAACTACTGAAAGAACTAATAAAAGAGGGATAGCTATTGCTATTCTATAAATAATGTATCCCAACATACCCTTCTAATCCTCCTTAATCTAGTAAGCTCAATAATAAAAACTCAAGCCGGCTACTAGAAAGACTAGTAGCCGGCCAGTTTATCAGTTACTATTTCTCATAGAAGAACTGTTCAGCGCTAAAGTTTGCTGCAATTGCAAAACCGGAACGAGGTATATTACCCATTCTTGCTGAGACTATCATTGGATACTTAACCTTTTCTACTATGGTGATTAGAGGTAAGTATTGCTTATGCCAGTTAAGTCCTTCTCTCCAGAGCCTATTATACTCTTCAGACCCAGTAACACTCTCCCATCTTCTCTTGTCTAAGTCCCAAGCCTTCTTAGCCCAGGCAGGTGGCTCCTCTCCTTCTTTACCTTCCGTATTGTACCACCTACTCCACTCAGGGGCAGCTATAGCACCAGAAGTCCATCCATTATTCCAACCTTGGTCATGGCACCACATAACCATAGCTTGCATCTCATTTGCAGCCCAACGCTGACTTCTAAGTTGTGGATCGATTCTCTTTAACGTAGCCTTTATTCCAACAGCTTTAAGGTGTTCTGTTATTAGCTCTCCTACAGGAAGTAGGTCAGGAGCCTCTGCACCACACTCTATAAGTATTTCAAACCTCTTACCATCAGGTCTGAGCCTAAATCCTTCAGAATCCTTCTTACTTAAGCCAACCTGGTCTAAGAGTTTATTAGCCTCTGCCACATTGTAAGCGCTTGGAACCGTCTCTGGTAAGGATGCATATCCATAATAGACGCTATCTATTATCTCCTTACGATTTAGAGCAAGACTCACTGCCTTTCTAAATCTCACATCACCAACTATCTTACGCCATACTGGGTCCTTATAGGTAAGGTTAAGATATAGAGCGCTAGAGTCTACATGCATATCAAGTAAGACAACCCTAAATCCAGCCTTCTCCTCGTTCTGCTTATAGAGAGGTATCTTTACAAGGGCAGTACTCTCTCTTAAGAAGTCCACATCACCGGTCAAGACTCTCATATTGACCATTTCTACATCTTGGACCTGGGTAGAGACTATTCTATCTATGTATGGTAGCTGATTTCCAGCTGTATCTACTTTGAAATAGTATGGATTCCTCTCATATTCGTATACACCACCAGCTACTTTTACTAATAGCCAAGGGGTAAGTCTAGGGAACCCTATACTCTTTGCCTGTGTCTGTTCCCAGTTGGTAAAGTCTTTAAGATTGAATAACTGCCACCACTCATCTTTGAAGCCTTCCTTCTCTAAAAGTGGCTTTAATTTTTCAAGAGGGGTGTACTTTATATGGAATTGCTTTAGATAGTGGGCTGGCTTTAATAAGTCTGTGTATCCAACCCAGCTTTCGATGGTAAGATTCCTTAAGAATCCACCATAGGGCTTAGGGAATGTAACTCTAAATGTATATTCGTCAAGTATCTCTAGCTTCATCGGCTCTCCTTTTAAGCTATAACCAACCCTAAATCTAGCAGGGAAAACAGGAGTAAGCTTCTCATTTAGAAGTACATCTTCATAGGTGAATCTTATATCCTCTGTAGTTACTGGATGGCCATCAGACCACTTTAACCCTTTTCTCAACTTGAAGGTAAAGATTCTATTCTCTTTGACATCAAAACTCTCAACTATGTTACCTCTAATGCCTTGTGTTCCAATTCCAGGTGCACATAGTAGAGGTTCATTGTTCATAACGAATACGTCTGGAGCCCAGTCAGCAACAGAATGAGCGGTTCTTATTGTCCCACCGTACTTCCCCACCTTCCAATCTGGAAGGTCCTTTCTCGGAATTAATACCCCAGGTCCTACTACAAATGGATTTTCTGGAAGTCTCTGTTCTACCGGAGGGAGTTTACCCTGTTTTACTAATTCTGCTAACATTGGTGCTTCGTTGAACTTTCTTTTCTGAGCAAAGGAGACACTATTAAAACCAACAAAAAGGCTCATTAGTAAACTTACCACTATTAAACCTATCAAAAACTTCTTCATCTCAAAACCTCCTTTCAGATTTTTGTTTAATTCTTCACTCCTCTTCTAACAATGTAACTAGACTGATAATAAGTTAATTAGACAGAATTTATATATGCTTTTCCCCAGTTTCACCTCCTCCATCAAAAGCTTCTTACTAGTTCTACACTTTTAAGATTTCATATCCCCTCCTAACAAGGATTATAGAATAGACCTATTATAACTGTCAATAGTAGAACAAATGTTCAAGTGCTTTTTACAACTTATATTGCAACTGTCAAGTTGATACCCAACTAGTATTCTATAGTTATGAGATGCTACACACAAGAATCGTGTAATATAATATTCTTATAATATCTTTCAGTGGAGGTTTAGTATGGAATTAGACAGACTGTCTCAGGAGGTATGGGAAAGGAAGTATAAATGGAAGGATGAGAAGAGTCTTGATGACAATATAAAGAGGGTAGCTAGAGAATCTGCTAAAGTAGAAGAGACAGATGCAAAACAGAGGGAGTGGGAAGAGAAATTTTATGAACTTATGAAAGACGCAAAATTTTTACCCGGCGGTCGTATCCTTGCTGGGATAGGAACATCAATGTATCAGACGCTTTTTAACTGTTTTACGTTACCCGTTATAGAAGATTCCATAGAAGGTATATTTGAGAGTGTAAAGTTGAATGCCATTATTCATTCTCTTGGTGGTGGTACTGGAGCAAACTTCTCTACTATAAGACCAGAAGGAGCAGAAGTAAAGACCAAAGGAGGAACAGCCAGTGGTCCAGTATCTTTTATGACTGTGTTCGATGCTGAAACAAAGACTATAACAACTGGTAATGCTCGAAAGGGTGCAAATATGGGCATACTAAATGTAGACCACCCAGACATAGAAAAGTTTATCACAGCAAAGCATACCCCAGGGGTCTTGACCCAGTTTAATATCAGTGTAGGTGTTACAGACGAGTTTATATCTGCAGTGATAGATGATAGAGATTGGGAACTAAAGTTCGATGGAAAGGTATATAAGGTAGTAAAGGCAAGAGACTTGTGGAACCTCATAGTAAAGAGTGCCTACGACTATGCAGAACCAGGAGTGATTAATCTATCAACAATAAATAGACTTAATAATCTCTACTATATAGAAAATATTCAGGCAACTAACCCCTGCGTAACGGGGGATACGCTCATATCAACAAACAGAGGGCTAATTACTATCGAGGAGTTGGCTAAATATAAAGAAGGCACCGTAGGACTTATAGTAGACCCAAGAGTAATTTCTTATCAGGAATTAGAAGGAACTTATAATATCAGGATAAACTCTCATATCTACCCTCTGGCTAAAGCTTTTAAAACGGGAAGAAAAAGTATAATAAAGATCACCACAAAATCAGGCTTTGAGATAAAAGTCACCCCGGATCATAAGGTCTTAACTGATAGAGGATGGATAAAAGCAGGTGAATTAAAGGTAAATGTAGATAAAGTAGTGATTCAATCTGTACAAGGCGCTTTCTCTCCCAGCAAGAAACTACCATATGATTTTTCTCTTATCGATGAAAATCTACCTACCGAGTGGAGCTATGAGTTAGGATTTATTCTCGGATATCTTATAGGTAATGGATGGTTAAGGGACGGGGATAAGAATTTTAGAGTGGACTTTACCTTCGGGAGAAATGACCTTAGTATACTAGAGTACATAAAGCCAATACTAGATGAGTGGAATGGAAATCCAGTAAAACCAACAGAAAGAAGTAATAAGGTTTACCATCTTTCTTATCAAAAAAGATCTTTGGTGAAGTTCTTCCGCCACTTAGGTGTAAAACCAGTAAAGGCAAAAGAGAAAGAGGTCCCTTCTTCTATATTTATCAGTTCAGAAGAGGCAGTAATAGGATTTTTAAGTGGGTTATTTTCTGCCAATGGACACATTGGATTCTCAGAGAATAAAGATGCAAGTATAAGGCTTACATCTAAGTCTGAAAAACTTCTAAAACAGATTCAATTATTACTTCTTCAATTTGGTATATTTTCGAAGATATACCCTAGGCATAGGATACTCTATGAACTAATAATCGCCAAAGAAGACATCCCTTTATTCCTTGAGAAGATTGGCTTCTTTCAGGGAAAAGACAAAGAAAAGATAAGTGCACTTAAGAACAATCCATATTATTCTAGAGAATTCCTCGATGAAGTTGTAGAAATCCTCCCTCTAGGAGAAGAAGCTGTATATGATATTATTGAACCTTTTACACATTCATTTATAGCAAATGGAATAGTCGTCCATAACTGCGGTGAACAGCCACTACCTCCTGCGGGATGTTGCCTGTTAGGGAGCTTCAATCTCACCCAATTTGTTTTAGACCCATTTACAGAGAACGCAAGGTTTGACTTTGAAAGCCTAAAAAGATATGTTCCAGTAGCGGTAAGGTTATTAGACAATATTATCGAGATAAGCAAGTATCCCCTCCCTATATATGAGGAAGAGGAAAAGAGTAAACGTAGGATGGGTATTGGCATTATGGGTCTGGGTTCTACATTAGCCATGCTAGGGTTAAGGTACTCAAGTCCTGAGGGTAGACGCCAGGCAGAGCTTATAATGAAAACTATAAGGGATTCTGCCTATCTAGCATCTTCTATGCTAGCCAAAGAGAAGGGGACATTCAAATACTTCGATAGAGAAAAGTATCTAGCTGGAGAATTCATCAAACGTCTACCTGAGAATATCAGAGAAGCTATTAAGGAGAATGGTATACATAACTCCCACCTCATTAGTATAGCCCCCACAGGCACCCTCTCTGTAGTTGCAAATAATGTATCAAGCGGTATAGAACCCATATTTAGTCTCTCGTATAAGAGAAGAGTAAAGATAACCTCAGACTCCATACGTGGGGATCAATTTGAAGAGTATGAAGTAATGGACTATGCGTATAAACTATACAGAGAGCTTAAAGGTGATGGAACAATTCCATCCTACTTTGAAACCGCCTATGATATAAAGCCAGAAGACCATTTAGAGATGCTAAAGGTCGTAAGTTACTATGTAGACTCTTCTGTCTCAAAGACGATAAATGTACCAAGGGACTATCCTATAGATTCATTCTTTAATCTATTCTTGGATGCTATGAGGTCTGAAGTAAAGGGACTTACTGTCTATAGAGAAGGCTCCAGAGAAGGGATACTTATAAGAGAGACAGAAGAAAAAGCAACTAAGCGTGGAAAGCCAGAAAGACCTTATAAACTAAGAGGAACTACTTATAAAGTAAAGACTCCAAAGGCTTCATATTATATAACACTGAATGAGATAGAAGAGGGTGGAAAGAGAAGACCCTTTGAAATATTTATAAATACCAAGGACTCATCAAGTATCCCTTGGATAACCGCTTTGGCAAGACTAATGAGTGCGGTATTTGTAAGGGAAGAAGACCCATCCTTCCTTATAGACCAGCTACGTACAATAGTTGATCCAAATGGAGGATACTGGAGAGATGGAAAACGTATACCATCTGTTCTATCAGATATTGCTAACGTGCTAGAGGAGTATCTTATAGAGTTAGGGAAGGTAGAAAAGAAAGAAAATCAACCTAGACTTCTCATATGTCCAGAGTGTGGACAAAAGACTTATCTATTAGAGGAGAGTTGTGGAAGATGTCTATCCTGCGGATACTCGCAGTGTAGCTAGAGCTTATAACCTACTTTTCTCAAAAATACCTTTCTCTCCTCTATCTCTTTTTCTCCCTCTATACCTAGAGGAGAACTGCCATCTATAACCCCTAATATACCTTTGCCCTGGTCTGTCTTAGCAACAACAACCTCTACAGGATTGGCGGTAGCACAGTATATGTTACATACCTCTTGGACATCTTTGATAGCTCTAAGTATATTTATCGGATAGGCATCTTTTATGAATATGATAAAGGAATGACCGGCACCAATATTATAAGCATTCTTCTTAGCCAGTTCTATAAGTTCCTCATCGTTACCAGCAAATCTAACCAATCTGGGACCAGAACTTTCACAAAATGCTAGACCAAACTTTATTCCAGGGACTGAACCCACTATAGCTTCATATAGGTCCTCAACAGTCTTTATAAAGTGTGACTGACCTAGGATAAAATTATACCCATTAGGATTATCAATCTTTATAATCTCAAGTTCCATAAAAGCTCACCTCCTCAAATAATCTCTATCTATTATACCATAGTAGTCTTTTCTTCTAACTTTATTCTACTAGCCATAGTTATTGAGATTAATACTATCAATGCTCCTAATAGAAACATAATTTGATAGTTAAACCTCTCCCAAAGAATTCCTCCAACTATCGGCATGGTAACTGCTGCTATATGGTTAACAGTAACCCCCATAGATATATTTGGAGATAGGTCATTAGGCCTAGAAATCTTATCTATATAGGTAGTAAGGGCTAAGCTAAAATTAATAGATATGTTATCAAGACAGTACAATATAGAGAGGGCAAGGACAGATTTTGTAAGGGCATAACCAATGAATATTAGTAATGCTCCAGTATAACTAAATAGAAGGATACTTCTCTCTCCTAGCTTATCTATAAGTCTACCTGCCCTAGGGGCAACAATCATATTCATAATGCTATTTATGATAAGAAGTAGTGAAATATGCTGAATCGGAACCTTATAGACCTTGGTAAGGACAAAGAGGGCAAAAGTGGCAAATACTTGTCTTCTTGAACCTTCTAAGAAATTTAAGACGTAGTAAAGCATATATTCTTTTCTAAAAACCAAAGGTGGTGGGTCTATTTCGGCCTTTGTTTTATATGGAATCTTCAACACTAATAAAGCTCCTATAAGAGGCAAGATGCCTGCTATAAGATAGTAGGTTCTAAAAGATATAAATCTGCCTGTTAAGAATACAAAGCTCATAGCGGTAAGACTTGCAAAAGCAGTTACGGAGTTTATCTGCCCCAACCTTCTACCCTTTCCTCTCTCCTCAGCAAAACTTAAGGTAAAGACTGGACTTAACGTCATCCATAGATGTAATCCTAAGCTCCAGATAAAGCCCGCATATATGAGTCCAAAGAGGTCTGTTACCCTGAAATAAAGGCTAAACCCTATACCTGAAAGTATAAAAGAGAGCCCCGCTAAGTACTGCTTCCTCATAAAACTAAAGATGGCGCTTATAAAAGCTATAAGTAGTCCAGGGGTCTCACGAAATGCCTCCAATATTCCTAATTGGTCAGGACGAAGTTTCATCTCTTGAGCAGCAAAATTATTAAAAACTGATGTATGTAAGCCCATACTCAAGTTTAAGAGAAATACAGAGATAGAAAGAATAATAAAACCGTAGTTCCTATTCATCCTTTTCTCCTTTCAGGAGCTTGGGTAATAAACATTCCAAGTAATATCAATCCAGCACCAAATAGGGCAGAATGGGTCAAGACTTCCTTTAATATAAGATAACCAAATAACCCTCCAAAGACAGGTTCGGTAGCAAATATCAAAGCTATCGTTGTTGGATTAATAACCCTCTGCACTAAAGCTTGGATATAAAAAGCCAGCGCTGTAGCAAATATAGCTGTAATTACTATAGCCCATATCGCAGTGGTAGAAATATTAGTATTTATACTCTCTCTAAATATCGGGATAGAAAGCCAGCTAAGTATAGCTACTACGATTACCTGAGTGGTAGAGATTACACCTGTATCACTATTAGGAGCACATATACCGACTGTAATTATCTGAGATGCAAAACACAGAGCACAGATAAGGACAAGAAGGTCTCCATAATTCATACTGAGCGAATGCAAACCTGTAAGGAACCAAAGCCCTACAGTAGAAGATACAGCACCTAATATAGAGGTTAACGGTAATCTTCTTTTCATAAAAATTATCTCCAAAAATGGAACTATCACAACACTGAGCCCAGTAATAAAGGCAGCATTAGAGGCTGATGTGTATTTAAGACCTATAGTCTGAAAAACATAACCAAGAAATAAAAATATACCAACTAAGATATACCCAGGCTTTATCTTATGAGTTAGAAAACTCTTTCTAAAGATAAGTAGCATTATAATGCTAGCAAGAGAAAATCTAACAGCTAAAAAATAAAAGGGACCCATACAGTCCAATGCAGACTTTACTAGGGCAAAGGTGGAGCCCCAGACTAGTGTAACAAATAATACTGCTGAAAAAAGTATATATTTGTTGCTCATAATGTATTATAATATCACAAATGGGAAGAGTCTAAATTAATAACTATAAAGGAGGAAAGTATGTGTCTTGCAGTCCCAGCTATTGTAAAGGAGATAAATGGAAACAGGGCTATTGTAGAATTAGAAGGAGTTACATTAGAAATAAGTACAATCTTTACCCCAGAGGTAAAGATTGGAGATTATGTAATTGTTCATGCAGGATACTCGATAGCTATAATGGAAGAAAAAGAGGCGGAAGAAACCATAAATCTTTTAAAAGAGCTAAGTTAAGCCTCAAATCTTATTCTACTCTTATGCCTCTTGACCAAGTCTTTCATAGAGATAGTGGAAACCCATATTGACTTTGGTATCAGCTTACCTCTCCTTTTAAGTCTATCAAAACCCTCTGGATGGTATGTAACTAAGATAAGTTTTTCGTAAAAATCTACAAAAAACCTGAATATCGGGTTGATATCATACGTGGTTGCTATATTCGTATCTATAATCCTGTAAAGGACAGTAATTCCATGAAAAGCCTTAACATCTGAAAAGTTATTATTTTCTAGATATTCTATTATCCTATCTATAGAGTAAATAAGCCTTCTCTTTATCTCCTTACTAGCACCCATTAATGATTGGTGATTTCTTAGAATACTGCTTATGGCATCATTCAGGAAATGTATCTCCACATATCTATCTCCCTTGTTTATTACAGTTCCATCTCTGAGTATTATAGTTCTCCATTTATTTCTATTTATAGAAAAAGATAGTAACATTTCAGGGTCATTTAATTTAATAGTCTTAGTTACTCCATAGAATACAATATCTATAGCTGTAAAAACGGCTCTTAGTACTAAACTTAGAATCTTTTTCTCCCTATGTATATTGTACTCTGGCAGAGGAGAAATTTCATATCCTCTCTTTCTAAGCTCCCCTATTATGATTGGCAAGGCTTCTACCGTTTTTTTACTTATATCATCCCAACGACCATCATGAAAGAGTACTATATCACCTGGCTCAATCTTTCTAAGAACTCTCTCTATTATTCTCTCTATACTTATACCTCTCTGCCAATCCCTGCTATCCAAAGACCAAAGGACAAATGGTCTTTCACAATCATTCAAAAATCTTACCGTACTTAGATTGAATCCTCCCCAAGGAGGCCTAATATATCTAGGAGGTTCACCTAAGATGGAAGAGATAATGCTATCTGTCTTCTCAAATTCCTTTCTAGTCATGTTAGGCGGTAGAAACCATACAGGTCTGTGAGAATAGCCATGGCTACCTATGGTGTGCCCTTTTTCTTTTGCCAGTCTAACTATCTCTGGAAATTCCTGTGCCTTTTTGCCAAGAAAGAAGAATGTCGCCTTGATATTATTCTTCTCTAAAATATCCAGTATCTGTGGCGTATATATCGGATGAGGACCGTCATCAAATGTAAGGAATATATATCTACGAGAGGCATCTCCTTTTCTTAGAATTATTGGAGATATAAACCTAAGCCAGATATCAGGGATAAGTGCATAAACAATTAGTAGAAAGAAGAACAGAAGAAGTAAAATCAGCATAGATTTAAGCTACCCAGTATTACTGCAAAAAAGATTTAAAATCAACTTGGCTCCTTCTATAGCAGAGTTAGGTTTCTTTATCCTTCTTGCCGAAGCCTTTATACTCTCAACCAATCTTTTATCTGTAAGCAGTAACTTTATCTTCTCACTAAGCTCTAGGGTATTATAAGCTATTAACGCAACATCATTGTTTAATAAAAACTGTGCATTCTCCTCTTCGTGTCCTGGGATTACACCATAAAGTATCATAGGGGTCTCCATAGCTAAAGCTTCAGAAATAGTAACCGCACCTGCCTTCGTTATAAAGACATCAGAGACTGCCAATAGCTCCTTATTATATTCTATGTAACCAAAAACCTTTATATTGGTCTTCTCTACGACCTTCTCCGATAAAGACTTCCTTAGTTTCTCATTTCTTCCAGTAACAATAACTCCCTGAAATGGAAGGTCTAACCCCATTAATACCTCTGTAACCTCTACAAGTTTACTCTCTAACCCGTATCCTCCCATCATAGCAGAAACTACCGGTATATCCTTTTTGAGTCCTAAGATATCAAATGCTTTATCCCTATCTACTGGCTCAGCAAATCTGGGTTCAATAGGTATCCCAATATCTCTTATCTTATAAGCTGGAACACCCTTAGAGATAAGAATTTCTCTTGCCATTTCATTTGCCACTATATAAAGGTCAACATAAGGATGGAGCCAAAAACTATGGACAGCTATATCTGTAACAACAGAGACAACTGGTGTATTAATAATATTTAATCTCTTCAGTCTGGAGAGGACACCAACCTGTAACGGATACGTACATACTATTACCTTAGGATTCTCTCTCTTTAACAGGTCTACAAGCTTATCTGAACCTATTACATTAAAAAGATTATGTCTAAAACTATCCATACTTATATTTTCTGTGCGTTTAAAGAACCTTCCCCAAAGGGAAGGATAATACCTGAGTATCATCATAAATACCCATTGGGATATCTCATTGAGATAAGGGTCTACAAGCTCTATAAAGTCAACTATTTTAGTATTGACGTTTGGATTCAAGGTTAGTATAGCAGACTGCAAAGCTAAAGCTACCTTTATATGTCCAGTCCCATAGCTTGCAACAAGAAATAGGATATCACACATAGAAAATATTTAGGGGAGCTACTGACTAGCTCCCCTATCGATAAGGATTATTGAAACAACTGGGCTTTCTTCTGTAATAATTCCCATTTAGCATCTACCTCTTTTTGTATCTCTTCAAGCAGTTGGACATTTTCAGGTCTAAATAGATGGGCAAATCTTCCCTGTGGCTTAAGGTATTCAGTTATAGGAAGCTTCTGTCTAGGAATATAATTTATCTTCCACTTGCCGTTCTCTACTTCGTAGAGGGGCCAGAAACAGGTCTCTACCGCTAATCTAGCTATATTCACAGTCTCACTTGTATCTGTTCTCCAACCTCTAGGGCATGGAGAGAGAACATTTATAAATGTTGCCCCATTCATAGATACCGCCTTTCTTACCTTCTCTATAAGGTCTCTAAAGTTAGAGATAGAGGCTTGGGCAACGTATACCGCTCCTTGTTCAGCTATAGAAGCAGTTATATCCTTCTTTCTACCCAACTTGCCAGCCCTAACTTTACCAACTGGAGTTGTAGTAGTCCATGCTGCTGGGGGTGTAGCACTTGACCTCTGGATACCAGTATTCATATAAGCCTCATTATCATAACATATATAAAGTATCTTGTGATTTCTTTCCATAGCTCCAGATAAGGCTTGGAAACCTATATCATAGGTTCCACCATCTCCTCCAAATGCAAGAAAGGCTATATCTTCCGTTATCTTACCCTGTCTCTTTAGACTCTGATATGCAGCCTCTACCCCACTTATAGTTGAAGCAGCGTTTTCAAATGCGCTGTGAATCCAAGGCGTCTTCCATGCGGTATAAGGATATATAGTAGTAGCTACCTCGAGACATCCAGTGGCATTAGCCACAACTACAGGCTTATCTATTGCAAGAAGTATCTGTCTTACAGCTATAGAGGCACCACATCCTGCACAGAGTCTATGCCCACCAGTAAGTCTATCTTCTTTTTTAGAAAGCTCTTTTATATTAACAGGCATCTTAACCCTCCTTACTCTCTAACACCAATATAACTTATTAAGTTTTCTACTCTTCCCGTCTTGTATATAGACTCTAGATGTTCAAATACCTTGAATATATGTTCCATAGTTACATCTCTTCCACCAAGCCCATAGATGTAATCAGTTACTATTGGACGATTGGGCACATCATACAAAACGGACCTAATATCAGTAAATAGAGGTCCACCAAACCCACCAAAAGTATCTGCCCTATCCATAACCCCTATAACCTTAAGTTTGGAGAGGGCTTCTTTAAGCTCTTCTACTGGAAGAGGTCTAAAGAGTCTAGGCTTTAGAAGACCAACCTTCTTACCTTCTCTTCTTAGAATATCTATAACCTCTTTAGCGGTTCCAGCGGTAGAGTTTAA
>JACIXS010000012.1 GCA_014360335.1 bacterium
ATGTCGAAGATAACATTAGCATCTCTAATACTAGCTTCATCTCTAAAGCGTAGAGGAACTGGCCAGTCGGATAGAGAAAGCATATTATCTGCATCCTTCACATACTCCCATAACTCCTCAGTGATAAATGGCATAATCGGATGTAAAAGTTTAAGGTATGTTCTGAATACATAAAGTAGAACCCAACTTATATGGTTGGGATCATTCTTCAATAAAAGTTTAGAGACCTCTATATACCAATCACAGAAATTGTCCCAGAAGAAACTATACAATAGCTGTGCTATCTCATTAAAATCATAGTTATCATAGTAATATGTCGCTTTCTCTATAATCTCATCAGTAAGGCTTAATATCCATCTACTAAAGACATCTAAGCTGTCAAAGGATTTCGGTTTGACTGGGTCTTTGATGCTCATAAGGATAAATCTACCAGCATTCCATATCTTATTGGCAAAATTCCTAGCACCTTCCAGTTTCTCTTTCCCTATATTAACATCCTGACCTTCTGTGACTAGAGACGTTAAAGCAAATCTTAGACTATCAGCCCCCAACTCCTGCACTATCTCCATAGGGTCTATAACATTCCCAAGAGACTTACTCATCTTACGTCCCTTCTCATCCCTTACAAGTCCAGTTATATATACTTCCTTAAAGGGCATCTTGTCAGTAAATTCTAAGCCCATCATTATCATCCTAGCAACCCAGAAATAGATGATATCATATCCAGTTATAAGTAAAGAAGTAGGATAAAATTTCTTAAAATCTTCAGTGTATTCAGGCCATCCTAATGTGCTCATAGGCCAGAGAGAAGAACTAAACCAGGTATCGAGGACATCCTCTTCCTGCTTTAAGTTATGGCTATTACATTTTGGACAGTATTTAGGGTCCTCCATCTCAACTATAGTCTCATTACAGTCCAAACAGTACCAAACTGGAATCCTATGACCCCACCATATCTGTCTAGATATACACCAATCTCTTATGTTTAGTAGCCAATCGTGATATACCTTTCTCCACCTTTCAGGTATAAATCTTATTTCACTATCTCTCTCTAAAGCCTTTTGAGCCAAAGACTTCATAGAGACAAACCACTGGGAAGATAAGAGGGGTTCAATTACAGTCCCACACCTTTCACAGTGACCTACACTATGGACATAATCCTCTACTTTTTCTAGATATCCTTGTTCTTCTAAATGCTTCACTATAAGTTCCCTAGCAGTAAACCTATCTAAGCCATTGTAGTGATTTAAGTCAGGACAATCCATATTACCATCTAGCCCTATGACTTTTATACTAGGAAGTTTATGTCTTAACCCTATCTCAAAGTCTACTGGGTCATGAGCAGGGGTGACCTTTAGAGCTCCAGTACCGAAACCTGATTCAACAGCGCTATCTGCAATTATCGGTAATTCTCTTCCTACCAATGGTAGTATAGCTGTTCTACCTATCAAAGTTCTATATCTATTGTCTTCTGGATTTACTGCAACTGCGGTATCGCCAAGCATAGTCTCTGGTCTTACAGTAGCTATAGTTATATAACCGCCATCCTTTAAAGGATAACGGATATGGTAGAGTTTATCTTTAGTCTCTTCGTACTCAACCTCTATATCTGATAGAGCGGTTCTACATCTGGGACACCAATTTATTATCCTTTCCCCTTTATATATAAGTCCTTTTTTATACAGAGATACAAAGGCGGTTCTAACAGCCTTTGAACAATGCTCATCCATTGTAAATCTTTCTCTAGACCAGTCACAACTAAACCCCATCTGTTTAAGTTGATTGACTATATTATCCCTATAGATTCTCTTCCACTCCCAGACCTTCTCTAAAAATCTATCTCTTCCCAAATCGTATCTAGTAAGTCCTTCCTTGGCTATTTCTTTTTCTACAACATTCTGGGTAGCTATACCTGCATGGTCAGTTCCAGGAACCCATAGAGTTATAAAACCCTTCATCCTCTTATATCTAACTACTATATCATCTAGAGTGAAACCTAAGGCATGCCCTATATGGAGATTACCAGTAACGTTTGGAGGCGGTAATACTATAGAGAAGACTTCCCCTGTTTCATTCACATTAGGAGTAAATATATCTGAATTAAACCATCTCTCTATCCATTTAGGAGCTATTTCTCTTGGATTGTATACCTTAGCTAACTCTCTCAATGATCTCCTCCTTATAAAATATTATTGGGAAAACTTCATCCATATGAGAAACACTTTTTATAGTCAGCTTGTCTTTTATTTCATCTGGAATTTTACTTAAGTCATTCTCATTCTCTTTAGGAATTATAACCTCTCTTATCCCTGCACTATACGCAGCCAAAAGTTTCTCCTTTATCCCTCCAACAGGAATTATCCTACCTCTAACAGTAATCTCTCCAGTCATAGCTATGTCTTGTCTTAGCGGTACCCCAGATAAGCTTGAAGCCAATGCAGATGCCATAGTTATACCTGCTGAAGGTCCATCCTTAGGAATGGCACCCTTAGGAACATGAATATGAACATCTATCTCTCCAAAGTTATAATTAATACCAAGTTCTCTACTCCTACTCTTTATAAAGCTAAAGGCGGTCTGTGCGGACTCTCTCATCACTTCTCCTAACTGCCCAGTAAGGATAAGATTTCCCTTACCCTTCATATGGATGACTTCTATAGGTAATACTTCTCCACCGACCTCAGTCCATGCTAAACCGTTAGCCAATCCTACCTCTGGTCTCTTTTCTATAAATTCGTTTAAGAATTTAGGAGGTCCTATAAGTTCAGCAAGATTCTCTTCGCTAACTTTAAATATCCCTCTTTTACCCTCTAGGAAGAATACTACCGCTTTACGGAATATCTTTGCCAACTCTCTCTCTAAATTTCTAACACCAGCTTCTCTAGTATATTCTCTTATAATTTTTAACACAATATCCTCTGGTATAGAGATCTTTTTTCTAGATATATTATGCTCATCAACTAGCCTTGGTATAAGAAAATACATTGCAATATTTAGTTTTTCCTGCTCAGTATACCCACTCAATGTCAATATCTCCATCCTATCTAAAAGGGCAGGTGGGATATTTTGGGTAGTATTTGCAGTCGTTATAAAGAAGACTTGGGAAAGATTATAAGGTATCTCTAAATAATGGTCACTAAAATTCTTATTCTGTTCAGGATCAAGGACTTCTAAGAGAGCAGACGCGGGGTCACCTCTAAAATCCATCCCAAGCTTGTCTATCTCATCAAGGAGGAATACAGGATTAGAAGACTTTGCCTGCTTCATACCCTGTATAATCCTACCTGGAAGAGCTCCTACATAGGTTCTTCTATGACCCCTTATCTCTGCCTCATCCCTTATACCACCAAGAGAAACCCTAACAAAATTTCTACCAAGAGCACTACTTATAGACTGAGCTAAAGAGGTTTTACCTACTCCAGGAGGACCAACAAAACATAATATAGGACTCCTCTTTGCTCCTCCGTATTTTTTCACCGCTAAGAATTCTACTATTCTCTCTTTTACCTCTTGAAGTCCATAATGGTTTCTGTCTAGTATATCTCTAACCTTTTTTAGGTCTAATTTGTCCTCGGTATAGATATTCCAGGGAAGACTTACAACCCAATCGAGATAAGTCTTTATTACTCCACTTTCAGGAGAAAAGGGAGGAACCTTATTAAGTCTTTCCGCCTCCTCCAGTAATTTCTCTTCGATATCTTTAGAAAGCGATAAACTCTTAATCTTATCCTTATAAAAGGACGTCTCTGAGAAGCCTTCCCTCTCTCCAAGTTCCTCTTGAATTACCTTAAGCTTCGCTCTCAGATAGTACTCCCTCTGTACCTCATCAACCTCTTTCTGGACTTTACTCTGAATCTCCTCTTCTATCTTTAAGATCTTAAGTTCTCTCTCTAGTATTACAGAAAGCTGGAGGAGTCTTTCTTTAAGAGATAACATAGAGAGAAGCTCCTGTTTTATAGAACTTTTAAGGGGAAGATTAGAAGCGATAATATCAACTATCTTGCCAGGATCATTCTTAATCTCCTCAAGGCTTATAGGAGCCTCATCAGGAATTTCATGGTTAAGTCTTATATACTCTTCAAACTGTGAAAGAACTATTCTAGATAAAGCTTCTAACTCTAAAGAGTCTTCCTTAATATCATTTATCTTTTCTATCCTAGCCACAAAGGAGGAAAAGGTGTGAGAGTAGACACATTCAGCTATCTTAGCCCTGTACTTTGCCTCTATTACTACTCTATAACTCCCATCAGGAAGCTTTATAGTTTGAATAATTTCTCCGACAGTTCCTATATCGTATAAGTCCTTAGTATCTATATTGTCTAACTCATTGTCTCTCTGAGTTACTATAAATATCCTTCTATCATACTCACTTGACAGCTCTATAGCCTTAATAGATATATCTCTTCCAACATATATAGGGACTATCGTAGATGGAAAAACAACCATATTCTTTAAAGGTAATACCGGTAAAACTTCAGTCTTTTTCTTAGGCACTTTCTCTATTCAACCTCTCTACTTCTTTTTGGGTTAACAGGATTGGTGAACTTTCTCCTCTTATAACACTGGCATCTATAATGCATCTAACTACATCAGGTCTTTTGGGAACCTCATACATAACATCGAGCATAACCTTTTCTATAATACTTCTAAGACCTCTTGCACCAGTTCCCTGTTTTAAAGCCTCATCTGCTACCGCAGATAGAACATCCGGGGTAAATATCAGCTCAACGCCATCCAAAGCTAATAACCTTTGGTATTGCTTAAGTATAGCATTCTTAGGCTCAACTAATATACGCATCAATTCCTCTTTTGTCAGACTCTGTAACGTTGAAATCACTGGTAGTCTACCGACTAATTCTGGGATAAGGCCAAACTTAATTAGGTCCTCTGGTAAGACATAAGAGAGTATATCATAAGTATCTTCGTTAGAAATGAGTTTACCAGTGAAACCAATAGTCTTCTTTCTTATCCTTGAAGCTACTATCTTTTCTAAGCCTTCGAATGAGCCTCCACATATAAATAAGATATTTGTTGTATCTATCTGTATAAACTCCTGGTGAGGATGTTTTCTTCCTCCCTGAGGAGGAACATTGGCTATTGTACCCTCCAATATCTTAAGGAGCGCCTGTTGAACACCTTCACCAGAGACATCCCTTGTTATAGATGGATTCTCTGATTTACGTCCGATCTTATCGATCTCATCTATATAAATAATACCCTTTTCTGCCCTTTTTATATCATAATCAGCAACTTGGATAAGCCTTAAGAGAATATTTTCTACATCTTCCCCTACATATCCAGCTTCGGTTAGAGTGGTAGCATCTGCTATAGTAAATGGGACATCAAGTATCTTAGCTAATACTTGAGCCATAAGAGTCTTCCCAGAACCAGTAGGTCCTATAAGAAGTATATTACTCTTAGTAATCTCGACATCATCCTTGTCACTAGGAGGAGCTAAAATCCTCTTATAGTGATTATACACCGCTACAGAAAGTATCTTTTTAGTCTTTTCCTGTCCTATAACATACTCATTAAGCTTATCATAAATCTCATGAGGCTTAGGAACTTTATCCCAAGTTAGCTCTTTGGTACTTCTACCAGAAGTACCAGTGGATATGTTATCCTCCTCTAATATCTCAACACATATCTTTACACATTGGTCACATATATATACACCTGGACCAGCTATAAGCTTCTTAACTTCGCTCTGGCTTTTACCACAGAAAGAACACCTTAATATCTCTTTTCCTTTCATCGTTTACTCCTACGGTCTTCTCTCTATTATCTCGTCTATTATACCGTATTCTTTTGCCTCTTGAGCACTCATAAAGAAATCTCTCTCTGTATCCCTTTCTATCTTTTCAAGAGGCTGAGAAGTATGTTTAGCCAATATCTCATTAACTATTCTCTTCAATCGTAGAAGCTCTCTAGTTTGTATATCTATATCGGTAGCTGGTCCCTGTAATCCTCCATAGATAGCTGGCTGATGTATCATTATCCTACTGTGGGGGAGAGCGTATCTTTTACCCTTAGTGCCTGCAGCCAAAAGGACTGCACCCATACTTGCTGCTTGCCCTATGCATATAGTATTTATCTCTGGTTTTATATATTGCATCGTATCATATATAGCCATTCCAGCAGTAATTGATCCACCAGGGGTGTTTATGTATATGTATATATCCTTCTCAGGATTCTCACCTTCCAGGAATAAGAGTTGCGCCATTACTAGATTGGCAACTTCATCTTCTATCGGACCGCCAATAAAGACAATCCTCTCCTTCAAGAGCCTAGAATATATATCATAGGCTCTCTCTCCTCTACTTGTTTGCTCTATTACTATTGGAACTAGATAGTTTCCAGTCATTCCTTTCCTTCTCCTTTTTTATTTTTTACCAAATCCAATAAAAATTTTAGAGCCTTATCCTCCTTGATTACATTTATAGCATTATTTCTAACCTCTTCAGTTACATTCCTCACCTTCCAAGAGGAAATGACTTTATTAATCTCATCTTCTGTCGGCTCTAAAGACTCTTTATCCGCTATATAACGTAAAGCTAATGTAGCCTTTATGTCATTTAAAGCGTATTGATAATTTCTATTATCAAAATCTTCAGGTACCTCTCTATTATTATAGAGTATTCTCTTCCAATACTCTAGCCTATTTCTTACCATTATATCAGGAATATCCACCTTAACTTCATCTGCAAGGCGATTCTTTATCAATTGATACATCTCTTCTTCCTTTTGAGCTAATCTCTCTCTATATATGCCTTCTTTGAATCCCTCCCTCATAGCTTCTACAGACTGATAATTAAATCTTTTAGCAAAATCTTCATCTACCGGAGGAAGTTCTAACCTTTTAATTCCTTTTATAAGTACGTATAAAGTTACATCTTTATTCCTTAAGGATTCCTCCTGATAGCCTTCCGGGAATTTAGTCTTTATCTCTACAGACTCACCTATCTCTTTTCCAACTAGAATTTCATCATCCCCAGAAGACAAAATTCCTTCCCCTATCTTTATGATAGAACCAATTTCCCTATTCTCATCAAAAGGCTTGGAAGGGTCATCCTTGATATCTACGAGTACATAGTCTCCTTTTTCAACAACCTTCTTATCCTCCACATCCTTCCATACACCAAGCCTATTCCTTATACCTTCGATGAATTTATCCACGTCCTCTTCTGTTACCACCGGTTCTTCCCAGGTTAGGTCAGAAATAAGGTCTCTATAATTTTCCAGCTCTACCTTTGGATAGATATCAATTACAAAAGTAAAAATTAAAGGCTTTCCATCACCTCTCTCTACAAAATTCAAATCTCTAATCTCCAAAGGAGTAATATTATACTCCTCTATAAACTTCTGAATCCCCTCGTTAACAAGTCTATCTATAGCTCTATCTAGTATATATTCCCTTCCAATAAAATTCTCTACCAATCTTAAGGGTGCTTTACCCTTTCTAAAACCAGGGACAGTAACAGAAGATGCCCTAAGCTTTAACTCTTCTTCCATAGCTTTTGTTACTTCGACCTGGTCGTAGGATATCTTTCCTTGAACTCTACTTCCACTCTGAGTGATCTCCTTTTCCATCAATACCTCCATAGATTTAATAAAAAATAACTCGATAGCATGCGCTATCGAGGGTAATCTTCTATATTGGAGCGGAAGACGGGATTTGAACCCGCGACCCTCTCCTTGGCAAGGAGATGCTCTACCGCTGAGCCACTTCCGCATTTTATTAATGGTGCGAGGAGCGGGATTTGAACCCGCACGGGTGTTAACCACTAGATCCTAAGTCTAGCGCGTCTGCCAGTTCCGCCACCCTCGCTCTATTAATGGTGGGTCGTGCAGGATTCGAACCCGCGACAGCCTGATTAAGAGTCAGGTGCTCTACCAACTGAGCTAACGACCCACTGCTATATATTTTATCAAAAATTTCTAAGATTGCAATAGTTCTCCACTTGATGTAAAATATAAATGAGCAGGGGAGCTCCTTAATTGGGGCTGAGAGGAAGGGTTTAACCCTTCGACCCTTTGAACCTGAACTGGGTAATGCCAGCGTAGGGAGCTATAGCTAATAAATGAATAAAAGGGCTGTAGGCTCTCTCGCTTACAGCCTTTTATTTTTGGTAAGGAGGTTGACAAATTATGAGTAGATTAAACGCTAGGTTAATAGCAGAGATAGGATTAACATTGGCACTAGGGATTGTTTTACATATGATCCCAATATACCAATTACCACAAGGTGGTCGTATCACCCCTGGAAGTTTAGTCCCTCTATTTATAATCTCTCTCAGAAGGGGGTATAAAGTAGGTATACTTACTGGGGCTGTGTTTGGGCTATTGGTTTACCTTATAGAACCGTTCTTTGTTCATCCTATACAATTTATACTAGATTATCCTTTAGCCTTTTCACTTTTAGGACTTTCTGGATTTGTAAGTAACATACCTATCATCGGTATGATATTAGGAACAGCTGGCAGGCTTTTAAGCCATATAATATCCGGAGTGGTATATTTCTCATCTTATGCTCCTCAAGGTATGAATCCTTGGGTTTATTCGATCACATATAACGCCTCTGTGATTTTGCCTGATGCGCTCTTGGCACTAATAATAACAATTCTTATCCTGCCGAGACTTCAAAAAAGATGAAGGGATTACTTATTGCTAGTGGAGAATCTTGGGATAGAGCACTATTAATAGAAGAATTAAAGAGGGATAAATTCTTTATCATATGTGTAGATGGAGGAACAAACTATGCCTATGAGCTAGGCATTATCCCTAATATGACAATAGGGGATATGGATTCCGTTGAATCTTCACTACTAAAGTATTACAAAGAGCTCGATGTGCCATTTAAAGAGTATCCGCGTGATAAAGATAAGACAGACTTCCATCTGGCTTTAGAAGAGCTAGAAAGATTTGGTATAAAAGAGGTATTGATATTTGGGATAGTAGGGACAAGACTGGACCATACACTTTCTGCCTTAGGGGTGATAAGGAGGTTTGTAAGAGAGAATAGGATAAGACTTATCAAGATATCTCTAGGAATAAAATCTGATGGGTATATATTTAATAGAAGGGTCAAGATACAAGGGAAGCCAGGAGAGATTATTTCTCTTATACCTATGACAGATAAAGTAGAAGGGGTAACCACACATAACCTTAGATATAAACTTGATAAAGCTGACATCTATTTGGAGGATAGTCTTACGGTAAGTAACGAGATAGAAAAATCCCCTTGCTCTGTAGAGATAGAAGGTGGTGTTATGCTAGTTATCCATCATAGATCTTAGTAGAATAGGAATCTCACTAGCTACCTCTTGAGCCAAGACTCTTTCTTGCCTCTTACTTAGGTTATCTCCTGCTAGACCATGTATGTAAACCCCTAGGATGCTAGCAGAAAGTGGAGACAATCCTCTAGCTATAAATCCACCTATAAGTCCACTTAGGACATCCCCCATACCACCGGTTGCCATAGAAGGATTTCCAGTTGGATTTATATAAGCTATCCCATCTGGAGATGAGATTATAGTTCTAGCCCCTTTTAAGATAGTAATCACTCCATATTTCTTACTAAAGTTAATAGCTACTTCTAATCTATTGCTCTGCACAAAACCTATATCTCTACCTATAAGTCTAGCCATCTCTCCAGGATGAGGTGTTACAACAATAGGAACAGGAGAGGATTTAAGTACATCTACCGAGCCTACTATACTATTGAGACCATCAGCATCCAAAACTATAGGGGCTTTACTCATATTAATGATATCACTTATAAAAGATGCATCTCTTCTACCAATGCCGGGACCTAAAACTAAAGAGGAAAGGTCCGGTAATAGATCAATCCAATTCTCTCTAGGATACAGTATTACTTCAGGGTCTATAGAATGAAGCATCTGATACATATCAGGAGTAACGAAAAGGGTTACAAGTCCTGCACCACTTGCTAGAGCACCTTTGGTAACCAAAATAGATGCCCCAGGATAATTAGAAGAGCCTGCTATGATTCCAACCCTCCCATAAGTCCCTTTATGGGAGTCTGGCTTCCTAAAAGGAAGTATCGCCTTTACTAAATCTTCATTAATAAGTTCATACTCTCTCTTTACAAATCTATCTAGAGGAAAACCTAAGTTTATAATATGTACCTTACCTACAAAATCTGCACCTGGATAGATAAATAGACCTAACTTTGGTAAACCTAAAGTAAAGGTGTAGTTAGCTCTCACACATTCATTAGAAACTTTACCAGTACTAGCATCTAAGCCTGAAGGAACATCTATAGAAATAATTGGTAT
>JACIXS010000119.1 GCA_014360335.1 bacterium
TGTGCCCTATCAGAATGGTTAGAGGTGGAGGTCAAAAGAGACGGCTATGTATGGAAACAGAGGTATGAAAGAGGAAAGAAAGTAACTGAATTAGAAAGAGGGGAGCCTACAGAGGAAACAGGAACTAAAATACGGTTTAAACCTGATGCGGTAATATTTAATACCATTGAGTGGAACTATGATACAATTTCGCAGAGACTTAAAGAGTTAGCATATCTCAATAAAGGGCTTCTCATTACATTAAAAGATGAAAATTCTGGTAAAGAGGAAGAATTTATCTTTGAAGGTGGAATTGTAGCCTTTGTAGAAAACTTAAACAAGAACAAAAAGGTTCTACATAGCCCAATATATATCTCAAAGGAAAGTGGAGGGATGAGCCTCGAGGTATGCATTCAGTATAATGAAGGATATACAGAAAATATCCTCAGTTTTGCCAATAACATAAACACGATAGAGGGTGGAACACACCTTATAGGTTTCAGGTCTAGCCTTACCAAGGTCTTTAATGAACAGGCAAGGATACTGAAACTTTTAAAAGAGAATGAGGCAAATCTAGAAGGAGAAGATATAAGAGAAGGGCTCACTGCAGTAGTAAGTATAAAGTTAACCAATCCCGAGTTTGAAGGACAAACAAAGACAA
>JACIXS010000120.1 GCA_014360335.1 bacterium
AGAGATAGGTACTATAAAAAGTACAACGTTCCAGCGGAAGTAGGAGAATACAGGATTACTGCTAATACAAAGGTCCGAAATATGAGTATCAGAGGAGAGGTCTTTACCATATCTTATCCAGATACCGATTCTCTATTGCAGTTTGGTTATTTTCGTATACTTACCAAGGTACCAGAGCTATCTCTAGGCTCTAGTATTCCTATATCTCCTGATATTAGTGTGACTGGTGAGATAAATGTCGGAAACTATATAGAACTTCCAACAAACATACAAGGATACGCCATAAAGGGAAATATTTTAGCTGTTCCCAAAATTGTAAAGGTCTTTGGTGGTGATTTGGAATCTTCACTAAGGATAAATGGATCTTACTATCTTCCAGAGAGCTATATAGCTGGATTAGGGTTAAATGCAAAGTGGACAAAGGACCTATCTCAGAATCTCAAACTTAATCTATCCTACGAGTATAATGAAGGGTGGGGTAACTCTCTTATCAATATACTCTCTGAGCTTCCTGCATTACCTTCAAATGCTATATCCGCTAGTTTGATCTCTAAAGGAGATAATTACTCTGTATCTATATCTAGTAAGTATGATATACTGAACTCTACTATCAGCCCAATTGTAATAAACAGTTCTTGGCAGAGTGGAGAGGAGAATAAGATATCCCTTAATCTATCAATAAACCCGTACTATCTCGGAGATATTACTGCAGTATCGACTATAAGCTGGAGGATAGACCCAAAGTGGAGAATAGATATGTCTTGGAAGTTATACGCTCAGACCCTCCAGTTCCAAGAGATAAAGGTCAACTATGACCTCCACTGCTGGGAGATGAACCTGAGGTATAACTATACTACTCAGACAACATCTATAAGCTTTTCTCTAAAGGCTTTCCCTAGTATGGGAACTATAAGCCTGCCAGAGTTCTAAAGCTCAGAAATCTTAACCCAGCGTCTCTCTCTTATAGAGAGTTCTACCGCCTCTAGAACCTCCTGGCATTTAACTCCATCATAAAAGTTTGGTTCTATAGGGGTATCATTAGCTATAGCTTCACAGAGGTCATAGATCTCGTGGATAAAGGTATGCTCATACCCAATGATGTGCCCTGGAGGCCACCAGACGCTTATATAAGGATGAACCGGTTCTGTTACTAGAATAGTTCTAAATCCGCTTGCCTCTTCTGGGTCTTTTCTGGAACAAAACATTAATTCATTCATTCGCTCTAGGTTAAATATTATAGAGCCTTCACTACCATTAATCTCAAAAGAATTATAGTTCTTTCTACCAGGGGCAAATCTAGTAGCCTCAAAGCTTCCTAGGGCTCCATTACTAAATCTAGCAAGAAAGAGTGTAGCATCGTCAACAGTAACCTCTCCCTTCTCCTTTACCTCTCCAGCTTTTGCGCTTAACCCTGTCATCGAAACAGCCAAAGGTCTCTCCTTAACAAATGTCTCACTCATACCGATAACCTCTTCAAATTCGCCAACCAAAAATCTTGCTATGTCTATAAGATGTGCTCCAAGGTCTCCAAGAGAGCCGGAACCAGCTATATCCTTCTGTAACCTCCAGACAAGTGGAAAGTTGGGGTCTACTATCCAATCTTGTAGATACACAGCCCTAAAATGATAAATCTTCCCTATTGCTCCTTCCTGTATAAGTTTTTTGGCTAAGGCTATTGCAGGAGCTCTTCTATAATTAAAACCTACCATATGCTTTACACCTGCAGATTCAACAGCTTTTAACATCTCCCTTGCCTCTTTAAGATTCATAGCCAGAGGTTTTTCACAAAGTATATGTTTACCAGCCTTTGCTGCACTTATAGCAATCTCTTTATGAACATTGGTAGGAGCGGTTATATCAATAAGGTCAATATCCTTCCTCTCCACTAGTCTTTCCCAAGAGGTCTCTATCTCCTGCCAACCAAATATGTTGGCTGTTTCTCTAACACCCGCTTCATCCCTACCACAGATAACCTTCATAACCGGTATACCCTTAGGCTTAAAGAATTTTGGCATATCGAGATAGGCATGACTATGAGCCTTTCCCATAAACTTATAGCCTATAAGTCCAACATTTATATACATAGAAAGACACCTCCTAATCATAGATCTCTAGACAGATAAAATATTACCATAGAAGAAGAATCTTTAAAATAGGGATGAAAGATTTCTTATTTAGAGATTATCTCTATAGCCTTTCTATGAGCTTTGAGCTCTAAGGTATCATCAAGGGAGGAAAGTTTAATAGTACCATACTTATTGGATAGAGCTTTTTCAATAAGTAAATCTGCAAACCATGGATTCTTAGGTAATAGTGGACCATGAAGATATGTGCCAAAGACACTCCTCTGCCAAGCTCCTTCTAATTTATCTTCCCCGTTATTCCCATAGCCTATTAAAACCTCTCCTAGAGGCTTAGCGTCTCTACCTAGATAAGTTCTACCACTATGATTTTCAAAGCCTACTAAGGTTAAATCTTCATAGCAATTAATCTTAGACTTAACAAAGACATTCCCGATAAACCTCTTATCCCCAGCCTCAGTATAAACATCAAGGATACCTATCCCATCCAATCTAGTACTGTCTTTAGGCTTATAGTAATGGCCAAAAAGTTGATACCCTCCGCAGATTCCAAGAAAGACTACTCCTCTTTCTGCCAACTTTCTTAGCTTGTCTCCTTTTTTATTAACCAAATCTGGTGCTAAAAGCCTCTGCTCTCTATCCTGTCCTCCCCCCATAAAGAAAAGGTCAACCTCAGATGGTATGTCATCCCCTATAGAGATAGGTATAACTCTTACGTTGATTCCTCTCCACTGAGCCCTTCTTATTAAGACAGAGATATTTCCTCTATCTCCGTAGAGATTCATAAGGTCAGGATAGAGATGACATATAACTAGTTCGTACATCACTTCTTCAAAAACTCTTCTATTAAATCTTTACTCTTCACGATTGAGGCAACATTTGCCTTCTTTATCTCTTCATAGAGCTCTCTTCGATAAACCTTAACTGATTTTGGAGCGCTTATCCCAAGTTTTACATGGTCTCTGTCTATCTCTAGTATAGTAACTTCTATATCATCTCCAACGATTATAGACTGTCCCCTCTTTCTAGTAAGAACAAGCATCTCAGCCTGCCACTACAGACTGCACTATATTCTCAAATATGTAGTGTCTTGTCGTATATGGAGAATTCTCTAAGATTACTTGGGAAGCTTCTCTACTTTCTACATCTATAATGATTGGGGCAACTAAGTTCGCAGTGGATAGCTTAAAATTCTCATTCAGGGTAATGATAACATAAATCACTATATTCTTATCTCTATAGGTCTCATCAAGTTCTACTACATATTCTGGGAAAAAGATAAAAGGGTCAGCCAACAGAAACGCCAATTCCGGAGTCTTGAGAGATTGCAACCAGCAGAAGGAAGAATCATCTTTTTCTTTTATAAGAATAAATTCCCTCTCTTCTTCAAAACCTAATATGGGAGAGGTAAAAATAATCTTATACTCTTCACCTACTTCTATATCTCCAAAAAGAAAGGTTCTCACTAACATAAAGTCACCCTACCCTAGATAATCGATTAAGCTAGGCTGTAAAGCTCTAGCAGCTGATATCAAACTAGCCTGATATACATTCTGTTGAGCATACAATTTCAGTACGACCTCTTCTATCTCTATATCCTCCTGTTTAGAAAGCAAGTCGGTATATTTAATAGATTTTTCTGATAACAGATCTTTGGTAAGCTCTACTCTAGATAATCTAGCCCCCAAATTAGAAAGCTCAGAACTTATCTTATCGATAATGGAGTCTATCTTTCCTATCGAGTCATTAATCCGGGTAGCATCACCATCTAAGAGTGCATTTTTAAGCGAAATTAAAGTATCAAACATTTTTGAATCAACAAATAATACCTTCCCATTAGGGCTAGATTCGACAGTAACACTGTTAGATATCTCTACCAGCCTTGTATTATCATCGCCTCTATATACTATATCATCTTCTACTCTCTCCAAAGGGGCACTAGTAGTTTTATATCCTCCAAATATGTATCTACCAGCAATATCTGTATTCCCCACCTGTATAATATAATCTATAATCTGGTTTACCTCACCAGCTATCGCATCCCTATCTTCTTGAGAGAGTGATTCATTAGCGCCTCTTATTGCTAAAGATTTGACCCTACTAAGCGCAGATGACAGATTCTGCAAAGCCCTATCCGCTATGTTTAACTCTGTCTCTAAGAAATCTACGTTCCTATTATACTGAGAATTGGCATTTAGGGTTGACCTTAACCCCATAATCCTAGAAGCAGATACTGGGTCATCAGATGGTTTGATAACCTTCTTACCACTTGAAAGTTGACTCTGAAGTTTTTCCAATCTAGTAAGGTTATTTGATAAATTTCTAAGGACATTATTGGCGATTGTATTATAAGTTACCCTCATTTTCTACCTCCCAACGACTCCTGTTCTTTCTATCAATATAGAGAGCATCTCATCTAAGGTAGTTAGTATCCTACTTGCTGCAGAGAATGCCTGTTGATACTTTATCATATTAATAACCTCCTCATCTATAGATACTCCAGAAACTTCCTCTCTCCTACTAGAGATAGCGTCAACCAATCTTTTCTGGTTCTCTGAGATGAGTCCTGCTCGCTGAGAGATAATACCCAACATACTAACCTGATTCTTCCAGTAGTCCCCAACTGTAAAACTACCATCTATCAAAAACTCCTCTCTAACCTTTGCAATTCTTAAGGCATTAGACCCATCCCCAGGAGTATCTAGACTACTAGCTGTAGCTATCTTATTTAAATCCTGCAATATTAGGTCATTTATCTTTATATTATTAGCGTTAATTCCCTTATTGGTATCTACTAGAGTAAAGAAGTCAATACCAGTAGTATTGTCTAACCCATAACCAGACCTGTGTAACTCGTTGATCCTCTCATAAAGTACACTAGTAAGTTTATCAATAACGCTTAGATAGCCAGTCTCATACTGATAGCCCCTATCATCGACAATACCTATAATATTATCTCGGATGTAGATTATGCCTGAGAGTTTACCCTGCTCATTCCCTAGATAAACATCTATACCATCTTCCCATAATATCTTTCCGATGGAGACAGTCATCCTATAGACTGTGTTATTTATACCTACCAACAGATGGTCTCTTATATTTATAATAGCCTCTCCAACCTCATTTATCGTTACATCAAAGTCTATTAATTCCGAAAGTTTATCGAGTAATAAATCCCTCTTATCTAAGAGGTCATTTGGAGACTGTCCTCTTATGTATGCTCTCTTTATCTCTTCATTAAGAGCCCCAATTTGAACCGCTATATCATTGATAGTATCAACCTGTATCTCTAGATCTTTATCTAGCTGTTCTCTCTGTAATATCAATTCACTTCTTAGATGAGCCAAAAGGGATATGAGGGTCTGAGCCTGTTCTTTAAGAGAACCTCTAACAGACATACTCTCAGGATTTATGCTCAATTCCTGCCAACTGTTCCAGAAACTATCCATAATAGACGCTAAACCATTATCGGATGGCTCTCCCATTATATATTCTAGCTCTTCTAAAGAGCTCTTTAACTCATCCCAATACCCCTTTATCCTATTCTCATCCCTATACTGTATATCTAAGAATTCACTCCTAACCCTTCTTATATAGCTTAACTCTGAACCAGTTCCTACAAATCCTATAGAGGGTAGAGATACTGGAGGGGTAGCAACTACTACTCCTTCCTGCCGAGAATACCCTTCTGTGTTTGCATTAGCAACATTATGCGAGGTAACATCTATCAATGAACGATTAACAAAAAGTGCACGCCTTGCAATCTCTAAGCCAAAGAATGTAGAGATCATAACTATTCACCCAACCAAATCTTTATAATATCCTCTGGGATATCTCGAGAGAGCATCTTTTCAGCTAAAACATTTTCTGCTATGTTATATCTTCCCTCTTCTATCTCCCTTTTAAGGGCATTTAACTTCTCTAGGATATCCGGTTCCTCTATATTAGACATAGCGGTAAATATCCTCGCTAAAATCTCTCCCTCTTTAGAGATCTCTACTCTGTCGTAAGACCTAGATTGTAAGGAAGGTTTCTCTTTTACCTCTCTAGCTAGATATATCCTAAGCAACCTCTTCAGTTCTTCGTTTTCGTATATCTTCATAGTTACCCCCTCTCCTCTAATAATCCAGAATTCAAATATGAATTATTCCTAAGGAAATCCATATACTTATTTAAGAGCTCTATAGAACCTTCTAATAACCTTGTATTTATCTTAACAAGTTCTTTTAACTCCACAACTAACTCTCCTAAATATCTAAGTTTTTCTTCAACTTTAGTTCGTTCCTCCAAAGGAAGACTAGATATTATACTATCAAAGCTTTTTAATTCTTCAAGCTCAAAACTCTCACTGTCACCTAACATAAATAACCTACTAAGTATCTCAGACTGGCAGTTAGTTATCTTTAATAACGAGCTTAAGTCTCTATTAACTAAAGAGATATACATCTCCTTTGAGAGTTTAACCAAAGCCTCGTAAGCCTCTATATATGCATCTATTAAACTTAAAAGGGATTTTCCCACCATATCTAAAGAAGAATATCGGTATTAAGATAAAAAACTTTAGTAGATTTATGACCTCTTTTTACGAAGATACTCCAACAAGAAACTATCTTCCTGTTCTCTAGTGCTACCTGGACTTATAATAGTCTTTACCTCTCTTAGTAGTTTCATCCTACACTCTGGACAGAGTCTTCCACTATCTATAGGCCTTCCACAAGATTCACAGGTAGGCTTTATAGAGAGCCTCCCTGCCCTTATAAATTTACTTATCTTACTCTCACTTACCCCTGTAGCTTCCATAATCTCAGACAGAGTAGCGGTAGGGTGTTCCTTTAGATATTCCTTCACCTTATCAAAATCTTCTTCCTCTTTCTTTTGGCATTCAGGACATATATCACTTGAAACCTTAAAAAAGAGTTTCCCACATTCTTTACAATTGGCTAAAGGCATACTCATCTCCACCTTATCTCGATTTCGTCTCCATCCTTTATTGGAGAGCTGAAAGAGGTTGGATTACCATTTAGCTTCATCTCAATAAACTGAACATCTCCTTCTATCGGAATATAATTAAGGACATCTGCTACTATGGGCTGATATGAAGGTCTTATCTCGTACTCACCTTCTAGGAAAGGAGAGGTAGGGTCAATCTCCTTACCGTTAAATATTACAGTCTTTCCAGATTTGATGTCTATCTCCTTACCATTGACCTTTATATTTAATGTGTAGCTATCCTCTAGCATACCCTTTCCTAAAACATCTACAACCTTAGGTGGACCAACATACCTTACTTCTATAATATCTTTGTCTTTCAAATCTACATCGGTTTCTACTAACCTTCCGTTTAGATAAACTTGATAGAGATTCCACTTTAGCGTTTGCTTAGAGCCATTTAGGGTATAATTAAATGTCTTAGGTCTTACATCTAAGCCGATAGAATTGAGGAACTCATAGAGGCTTAGATCACTTTCTATCTGGACCTTTGCCCTATCATAGAGAATTGTAGACCTTTCAACAGGTTTTCCCTCCAACAATACCTTAACTGGCAGTTCGTACTCCTTACCATTTACCCTAACTCTAGGAACCTCTATAGTATTCAAGACATCCTCTACAGATATAACTGCATCAAGTCCTCTCTCTCCAGGGATAATCTCAATCTCATCTCCAGCCTTTATCCTAGTATCAAGATTGGCAGGTTCACCATTAACTATAATCCTAGCTGGTTTACCCCTTTCTCCTGAAAATACTTTAATATTCCCATTTACCTCAATAGTTATTCCCTTACCAGGTTCTCCATAGATCAACCAAGGGGAAAATCCACTTGACACTATAAGGTCACTCACCGTTACTATACCTGTATCTAGAAGTCTTACCCTTTCTCCATTCACCCAAACCTCTATGGGAACGAAACCTTTTTTATTAAGATATGAATTTAATATACCAACAGGGGTTATCCACTCCGGACCCTTTAGCTTCTTCCCAGAGACTAATTTCAGAGAATCTATTGACTGTATAGCTATACGTTCTAAAGGTATTCCTAGGATTCTCGAGAAAAGCTCTCTAATATAAGGGGTCAAGCTACCCCCTCCTATACAGATTAAAACTTCTGGAGGTCTTTCATTTATCTCTAGGACCTTCTCTACTATCTTCAAAACTATATTTTCTACTGTTGGATTGATAATATCTAATATATCCTTTCTATTTACACTCTTTGTATTCCCAAGGATATCTCTAAAGGAGATCTCACCTTTACTGCTCTTTTTTATACTCTCTGCGGTAGGAAAATCTACTAGTAATGTCCGCATTAGAGTCTCCGTAACCTCGTCTCCTGCAAAGGGAACCATACCATAGCCTAATATTGACCCATCTTTAGATATTGCAATATCAGAAGTACCTGCTCCTATATCAATTAGAGCTATATTTAACTTTCTAAGGTCAGGAGGAACAACCAAATCCATAGCTGCTATAGGTTCTAAGGTCATAAGAGATATCTTCAATTCTGCAAAATCAAAGGCAGAAACAATAGCATCTATAACTACCCTAGGTAGAAATGTGGCTATCACCTCACAAGAGATACTCTTACCCCTCTGCCCGACTAGAGACTCTATAGGGACACCGTCTAAAAGATATCTAACAACGCTATAACCTACACAGATATAATCCCAAAATTCAGGGTCATCTTTTGAGCGGAGAAGTCCCCTAGCAGAGTACAGGGCGTTCCATTCTAAAGCATTTATATGGTTCTGGGTAAATACTGTAAACGTAGGAAAATCTAACTGTGCTCTTCCCTTCTTTGTAATTAAGACCCTCCCTGCAACCGCTGTGGCACTTTCCGTAACCTTTATCTTTAGTTTTCTTTCTAAATCTTCCTTTACCAATTTAATACTCTTAGATACCTGGGGGACATTATGGATCTGCCCATCGAACATAGCCCTAACGGGGTGTTCTCTAAAAGAGTAGTCCAAGACCTTTATCTTATCTTCGTAGACCCCTACCAAGCCCTTTACACTACGTGTCCCTACATCAATCCCTACTAACTCTCTCATAGCTCAAAAAACTGATAGGCTGCAGTGAGAAGATTATCTACATAAGAAATAAACTCTTCTAACTTAGATTCATCACTAAGTCCAAACTCCTCCAATAAGTCTTGCGATAATTGATACATAAGTCCATCTATACCTAGCCCGTAACCCATCATTAGGGTAATTCCATCTCCAACATGAACCACTTTAGAAGACAGGGTAGTTATATTTTCGATATCATGATGGTGGCTTATTGCAGAGACTAAAAAATCGGGAAGATTCCACCTTTTGGCTAAGAGCCCTCCCACTTCTTGATGGTCAAATCCCAATATCTCTTTTTCAATCACATTAAAAGGCTCCAGAGATTCAGAGGTCCTCTTTACCACCTCTTCATATTCAGGCTGTAGATATTCATCCAATACTATCTTCCCTATATCGTGTAGTAGCCCTGCCACAAAGAATGACTCTATATCCCCCAATCTCTTCTTCCTTGCTATCTCTCTACAGATAATAGCGCAGGCTATAGAGTGTCTCCATAACTCTCCTTTATTTAAAGCATATCCTTTAACTTCTTTACCCAAAAGGTCTTTAGCTAGGACCGTATATATAAGGCTCTTTAAGGTGTTAAGTCCAAGTATTACGACCGCCTCAGTTACAGAAACAACCCTTCTCGGAAATCCGTAATAGGCAGAATTGGCTAATTTTAAGACATTAGCCGCTAATCCCTCATCTCCAGATAAAGTTTTAGCTATATCAGTGATAGAACTTCTAGGGTCATCTATCTTCCTCAAAACTAGAGAGATCACATGCGGTAGGGCAGGAAGCTTTTCTACTCTATTGATTAATACATTTAAAGTTAACTTATTACTCATCTATTTAAACTCTTAACAAGCTCCTTATATAACATATTTGCCAAGCTATTATTACTCTTAGCTAAAATTCTAGACATCTCATCATCATACCAGCTATAGTAAGTAGAGAGAGCAAATGATGTCTCTTTTGGAGACATTAACTCCACGGAGTTTCTCATCTCCTTAAGTAAAAGATTCCAGAAGATGGAGACAAATTCTTCTGCTAGTATCTTAAGTTTCTCCTCATCCTTTAACTTATAATTCAATATATGCCTAATATCTTCTATATACATCTTATTGGAATATTAACTCTCCCTGTAAAGACCCAGCCTCTTTTAACGCTGAGATTATACCTATAATATCTTTCGGTGTTGCTCCTAATGCATTTAACGCCTGCACCAAGTCTCCTAGAGTAACCTCCTTTACATTCTCATCCTGTGGCGCTATAATCGTCAACTTGATATTATTATACTCTATAGCAACGGGAAGTAAAAGCACATCTTTACCTATTATTATAACACCGGTTCTCTCATTTACAACTATCTTGGCGGATGTGTCAGGGACAACAACTAATCCTTCTATCTGGGCTATGAAATCTACCACCTTATTCTGATAATCTTGTGGAACCGTAACCTCTATACTGGAAGAATCTATAGCTTTGGCTGAATCTGGGAATTTATCATTTATTGCTGTAACTATCCTTTGAGCAGTAGTAAAGTCTGGATTTCGCAGTGAAAACCTAAGCTGTTTTGAATTTATAGTCCCTCCTAAATTTTTCACTATCTTTCCACCATTATAAACAATCCCTACGGTAAGAGGAGATTTACTACGGGTCTTTCCTGTTACATCTATACCACCAACAGAAACAGGACCCTGTGCCCTAGCCAACTCCTCTCCAGTAACTGGAGAGATGAGAGGAGTATCTAGGAGAATACCTCCCTGTAAACTGGTAGCATCGAGGTTACTAGAGACCTGGACATCAAAGAGGTCTCCCTCCTTAGCATATGAAGGAACATCTACAGTAACGGTTACTACCGCTACATTTCTTGGCTTTATAAGGTCTTGGGAGATTGTTATCCCAAAATTCTTACTCATATTAGCAAGCATCTGTTGAGCCAGAGATATATTCCTATCCCCCGTTCCTTGTAAACCAACTACCAACCCCATCCCTACCAGATGAATCCTATCTATACCTTGAAGTTGGACTATGTCTTTTATCCTAGCACCATAGGCGATAGAACTTACAAAAAACATAAATATTACCAATAACAGAAGGACCTTCCTCATTATTCTCACCCCAACTAAAATATAATTCTCAAAAGCTCTTTAATCCAATAGAGTATCGTAGAAAGTATACCACCTTCTCTAGCCTTCGGGGCTGAACTCTGATATCTTACCTCTAAGTCCACCACCTTAGAGGAGTAAATAGTATTATCTTTATCTATATCCTCTGGCCTAACGAAACCTTTGACATAGACTGTCTGTTCCTCATTATTGACAGTCACCACCTTAGAACCCTCTATCAAAAGTAATCCATTAGGTAAAACATCTTTCACAATCGCACTAACATTCCCTGAGAATTTAGCTGCCTGGGATGTACTTCTAGAACCAGAAAAGGCAGAAGAAAGTTCAACAAAGAAGGCGGTAATGAAATCTAAAAAACCTACCCCTGGGCCTCCCTGCAAGTTAACCGATTTATTAGTTCCACTCCCCATCTGTTGATTTGCCTGGGTATATTCAGTTATTATAACAGTAACGGTATCCCCTTTAGCAAATGCCTTATGGTCATTATAGAGAGATTTGACTAAACCTAGATTCAAAACGCCTAAGAATATAATCAAAACAGTGAATACTCTCTTTATCATCTGAATACCTCCACTGTCCCTTTCCCAACTACTGTACCTAAAACCTCCTTATAACTACTTGGATTTCTCAACCTTATAGTCTGACCAAAATAACCATCCTGAAGGGCTATAAGCTTAGTAGATATTACAAGATTCCCTATACGCCTAATAGCCTCCACCTCTTCATTCTTACTTACAAGGGGAGGTTCAACTATAGTGTTGCTAGTAATAATCTGTCCTGGGTAAATTATCCTAGTGGTAACTTTACCTACTATATCTTCTTTCCTTTCTACAGCAGAAAAAATAGCACTATCAACAATCTTTTCCTGTATCATATCTTCTGTAATAACAGTACCTTTAGGGATATATACCTTTGCAGAGTAAACGACCCTTTTAACATCAGATTTAAAGGACAGATTGACAGCCTTTATATATCTATCATCCACATAAAAGGAAACTTTTACAACAAGGACCTTACTATTTGCAGAACTTAACTGCTTGACATCTACCTTCAGCTTACCTTCTGGCAAAACTACACTAGGAATCTCTTCGGTAAGAGGCTCTAGATTAGATATCCCAGTATGCTCTCTTACTATAGAAAGCAGTTCTTCTTTTGAGATTACCTGAGCTGTTCGGGTAAATATAACCTTATCAGAAAATGATAACTCCCTATCTTTTAGTAAAGCAGGTATTTTCATAACAAGAAGCTGTTTTATATACTGGAAAGAGTAAACCACGCTTTTCCCCACAGGAGGAGCGGGGAAAAGTTCTATCGAGAGAAAGGCTCCTGGCACATCTGAATAGTCTTCCAATATATCTCTTAGATAAACCTTTTCCCCGCTAACAGTAACTAAGGGCTTCACCCTCAAGGTGGAAGCATAGAGAATACCTTGAGAGAGTAGGAAAATCAATATTAGAAGAGATAGGCAATATTTCTTCATCCTACTACCTACGTAGCGTATTCGCTATCTGTAGGATGTCATCGGAAGCCTGTATAGCCCTAGCATTAACTTCGTAAGCCCTCTGAGCTACAATCATATTTACCATCTCTTCTACTACTTTCACATTGGACATCTCTATAAAACCCTGAGCGATAGTTCCAAACCCGCTATCGCCAGGATTCCCAATTATAGGAGCCCCAGATGCGGCTGTTGCCCTAAAGAGATTTCTACCGATACTCTCAAGCCCAGATGGATTTATAAACTTCGCTAGCTGGATCTGTCCTAAGGTCTGAAAATCGGTAGAGCCTGGAAGAGTCACAGAAACGGTACCGTCACTTGTAATCGCAATACTTGTAGCCTCAGCAGGAATAATTATCTCTGGAGCTAGAGGCAAACCATCTGATGTTACAATCCTTCCCTGACTATCCTTTTTAAAAGCACCATCTCTAGTATATGCAACAGAGCCATCTGGCATAGTAATTTGGAAAAATCCATCACCTTCTATGACAAGGTCTAAAGAGTTCTGTGTCTGTTGAAAATCTCCTTGGGAGAAAAGCTTCTGTATAGCAACCGCTCTTACACCATGACCAACTTGAACACTGGTTGGAACCTGAGCTCCTTGGGCTATCAATGCCCCTGCAGCTCTAATAGTATTGTAGAGAAGGTCTTGAAAATCTACCCTACTCTTTTTAAAGCCTGTCGTGTTTACGTTGGCTAGGTTGTTGGCAATTACATCAAGGTTTAACTGCTGAGCTAACATACCAGAGGCTGCACTCCACAATGCAGGAATCATATATTCACCTCCATATTAGCCAGCCCCTGCGTAGCAGTCCGGCTGGCAAGATTTTAAGCAAATCTTCCTAAATCAGAAATAAGCCTATCGGTAATGCCATCCTCCGCCTGAACAACCTTTTGATTGGCTTCATATGCCCTATAGGCTGAGATAAGTTCTACCATCTCTCTAACTACGTTAACATTAGAGAGCTCTAGGGCATACTGCTCTATCTCCGGTTGAACAGGTTGAGGAGTAAAATTGACTAGATTCTCTCCTATCTTCTCTATCGCATCACCTCCTTGCGGTGTAACTACCCTAAGGGTATCAATCACCTGGCCATCTACTATAACTTCTCCAGCACTACTAAATACTATACTTCCCCCCTGTTGAATCCTGATTGGTCCTCTTGTCCCAAGAACAGTATAACCATCTACAGTAGATAGATAACCATCACTATTTATAACCAACTGCCCATTCTTTGTAAATCTTTCTCCTAAAGGCGTATCGACAACAAGATACCCATTTTTAATAGCTATATCTAAAGGATTTTCTGATGGAACATAGTTACCAGGGATATTTAATGTTACTACCTCATCAATATAGGCACCTGTTCCTGTAAATCCTAAAGGCAAAGGATTTTGACGGTTATAAAGCTTATATAAAAGAACCTCGGGGAAACTTCTATTTACTGTCTGGCTTCTTTTATAACCAACAGTCACCGAATTGGCAAGATTATTAGATATAGTATTGACTCTTGCCAACTCAGCCAGCATCCCCGAGGCTCCTGTATAGATACCTCTAAACATCTATCTCTCCTATATTATTGGCAGGCCCGGCAGGACTCGAACCCGCAACACCTGGTTTTGGAGACCAGTGCTCTGCCAATTGAGCTACGGGCCTATCTTTATCTTACCTCTCTGTGTAAGGTATGCTTCCTACAGAAGGGGCAAAATTTCTTAAGCTCTATCCTATTAGTAGTATTCTTTTTATTCTTAGTAGTTGTATAGTTTCTATTCTTACACTCGGTACAAGCTAATGTTATTATATCTCTAGGCATCTTATTCCATAAGCTGGGTGATTACTCCAGCTCCTACCGTCCTACCTCCTTCCCTTATTGCGAATCTTAACCCTTCTTCTAATGCTACTGGCACTATCAACTCTACTTCCATCGTTATGTTATCTCCTGGCATTACCATCTCTACCCCTTCTGGTAGCTTTATCGTCCCTGTTACATCTGTCGTCCTAAAGTAGAACTGTGGCCTGTATCCATTAAAGAATGGTGTATGTCTTCCTCCCTC
>JACIXS010000121.1 GCA_014360335.1 bacterium
TAGTAGGTGAGTAAAGTTATGGCAAAGACGAGTATCAAGGAACTTAAAAGGATAATATAAGAAAAAGATAGGGAGATATCTTCTCTAAGGTCTGAGCTAGAGAAGAAAGAAGCTGAATTAACTAAGATAATCGAAATCTCTTCTCTTGTGGCTTTGCACCTTAAGTCTGTTGAAGATATTTTGAACCTTATAGTAACAGTAACAGCAGAGCTTCTAAATACAAGAATCTGCTCTATAATGCTTATAGATGAAGAAAAGAAAGAGTTTATAATGAAAGCTACTCAGAGTTTGGATGAGGAGTATAAGAATAAACCTAATCTGAAATTAGACCAAGGTGTAACTGGATTAGTTGTGAGGGAAGGACATCCTATTATAGTGCCAGATGTCCGAGAAGACCCTAGATTTTTCTATAGAGATATTGCTAAGAGGTTAGGCTTGGTCTCTATGCTTTCTGTCCCTATGTACTTTAGGGACAAGATTATTGGAGTAGTGAATGTCTATACATCGGAAGAGCATATCTTCACAAAAGAGGAGGTTAATATTGTTCAGACACTGGCTAACTATGCAGCTATAGCGGTTGGGAGTAGTCAGCTGATAGAAGAAGTAACAAAGCTAAAAGAGACCTTGGAGACAAGAAAACTGATAGAGAGAGCAAAAGGGATTCT
>JACIXS010000122.1 GCA_014360335.1 bacterium
AAATGCTAGCCGTCAGGGTGTTACAATTAACCGGGTAGATGAGACTTATGGAATTTTTAGACATACCCTAGCTGAAATTAAAGAATATGCCAAAATAGCTAAAGACTTTGGATGTGAACTTAATCTATCAGTTGGTCCTAGAGCACCTTATGATACCGGTGCTACGGTCCAAACTCCACAAGGAGTAAGAGTGAGTTATCGTCTGAGAGGAATGGAGCAGGTTATCAGAGCGGTAGAAGACATTAAAAGAGCAGTAGATTGTGGAATAAGAGGAATCTTAATTTATGATGAAGGATTACTCTGGTTAGTTAACGAAATGCGTAAAGCAGGTAAATTACCTAAAAATATGCATTTTAAAGTGTCTGCCCATTGCGGTCATTGTAATCCTGTTTCTTTCAAAGTATTAGAAAGTTTAGGTGCGGACTCGATCAATCCTATCAGAGACCTTTCTCTACCCATGATGGCTGCTTTAAGAAGAGGCACTTCTCTTCCTTTAGATTTACATACTGATAATCCTCCAGCCTCTGGTGGCTTTATCCGTTCTTATGAGGCACCAGAGATAGTACGAGTTGCCTCCCCCTGTCATCTAAAGTGTGGTAATTCAGTGGTTGGCGGTCATGGCCAAATTACCAGTGCGGTTGATGGTAAAAGAATGGCTGATCAAGCGGTAATTATTAAAGAGATGATGGAT